>CAVJCN010000084.1:0-7073 GCA_963647945.1 Absicoccus sp.
ACATCGACTTCCACGTTATTCTTCAGCATTCCGACTCTCCTTTGCTGCGGTAACATATATTGCACTTACACTACAATTTATTGTATCACGGATTTTTGATTTTTTCTACCCCTTAACGAAAAAAAAGACACCCGACCGCAGCCGAGTGCCTATGCGTCCTTATTCGGTTATGCCGGTATCTCCGTGCCGTCTCGGAACGTGACGGTGATTCCCTTGTCCCTGTCCACCGTGACAAACTCGACCATGCCGCCCCAAAGGCTGCCGTCAAAGTCGCTGATGGTTCCGTCCTGAGATTTCAACACCTTGATGAACTCCGACAGTCGTTCGCTCTGCGCTTCCTTTGCGGAGATGGCTGCCGCCACATCATCGTATCGAGCCTTGGCTTCATCATACCGCCTGACCAGCCCGTCATAGCGTTTTTGGTACTCTTCCTGATCCTGCGCTATACGGGCGTTCTCCGCCACGATGTTCTGCGTCATTTCCGCAAGCACCGCCATCTCTTCCTCCAGTTTACTTTTCTCTTCCTGCAGGGCATCGGTCACGCAGAGCGTTTTTCGGATAATCTCCGCATTGGCGATGATCTCTTTCTTCTCCGTAACCAGCTGATTGTACGCCGATACGAACGCCGCTTTGACCTCGTCCTCCGTAACATGGGGAGTCTGACACTTCTCCCCATTGTACTTACGATTGCAGCGGTAAATAACCCTGCGATACCTGTCCGTGGAATGCCACACCTTCGAACCATACCAACCGCCGCAATCGTCACACTTTATCTTGTTGGAAAAGATGCTTACGCCGCTATACCGGGAACCGCCCTTTGTACGCTTGGCAAGCTCCGCCTGCACCATATCGAACACCGCAGGGCTGATGATTGCCTCGTGATTACCTTCCACGTAATACTGCGGAACCTCGCCCTCGTTCTTTTTCATTTTCTTCTCCAGGAAGTTTACCGTGAACTCCTTCTGTAAAAGGGCATCGCCTTTGTATTTCTCATTTGAGAGCATACGGCGCACCGTCTGTTGGTTCCATACATCCTTGCCCGCAGGCGTTTTGATGCCCCGGCTCGTAAGTTCCGCTGCAATGGAATGCGGCGTCATGCCCTCAAGGAACAGGTGAAAAATAAGCCGCACCGTCTCCGCCTGTTCGGGATTGACCACAATCTTGCCCGTCTCTTTATCCTTGTCCAGACCGAGGAAGCGGCTATAGGCAAAGCTGACTTTGCCGTCCGCCATGCGCTTGCGCTGCCCCCAGGTGACATTCTCTGAAATGGAGCGGCTTTCTTCTTGCGCAAGGCTCGACATGATAGTGATGAGCAGTTCGCCTTTGGAATCCAGCGTCCATATGTTTTCCTTTTCAAAATAAATTTCGATGCCCTCGTCCTTCAGTTTCCGCACTGTGGTAAGGCTGTCCACCGTGTTCCGTGCAAAACGGCTCACGCTCTTGGTTACGATGAGATCGATTTTCCCGGCAAGGGCATCTGCGATCATCGCTTTGAAGCCCTCGCGTTTTTTGGTGGTTGTTGCAGAGATTCCTTCATCCGTATATATGGCAACGAACTCCCAATCATCCCGGCTTTTGATATAGCTGGTGTAGTAATCGACCTGTGCCTCGTAGCTTGTTGCCTGATCTTCGTGGTCGGTGGAAACGCGGGCATATCCGGCAACGCGGCGTTTTTTCGTGCTGTTGATCGGTGCGGATGTATATCGGCTGATGGTAGCCGGTATCGCCGTTACTTTTCTTTGCGCCATGCCTTCCCACGCTCCTTCCGTAATTGCTTCATGTGTTCGCTCATCTGCTGCCGTCTTTCAGGCGTATACGCACCTTTAATGGATTCCTTGAACTTGGCTCTCTGTTCATCCGTCCACGGTCTGCCGACCCGTTTCGGCTGCTCCCATGTGCGTCTGACTGTACCGCCGTCCTTGAAATAGAAAACCATCTCCGTTGCGGAAAGCACATCAATGTAATCTATCCGCTTTTCAAACTCGGAATCGTCAAATTCGGGAATGCCGAGCGTCTCCGCTATAAATGGCTTCAGCACATCCTCCCGCAAGCCGACCGTGTCGCAGCCCTTGCGCTCGGCGCACCGCCAGTAAAACGCCTTACCGCTTTCCGAGGTAGCTGACGGCTGTGCAGCCCTGCGAAAATTGCATCCACACCCGGCGCACTTTATTTTCCCCGTTATAACGGAAGATCCTTTGCAGTTCGGTTTCTTCCTGCGTTTCTCGGAGGTTCTCGCTCTGTACTCAGCCGTCCAGCAATCCTGGTGCCCCGTGTTCGGGCAGTCCTTCGTGATTACCGCACCGTCCTTCAGATGGAACTCAAGTACATACCGCTCCGGCACATTGATGAAGTCCACATTCTCGCAGAACGCATCCTCATCAAATTCGTTCAGTCCGAGAACCTCGGCACACGCTTTTTTCAGATTTTCGTGGTTGATACTGCCGCCGACCAGACATCTGCCGCCTTTTTTCTTCCTCGAACCGCAGACCCAAAACTCCATAAATCCCCGGTCGGTTCGCTTGTTATGCATATAGCTCTGGCCGCAATGCGGACACTTCAGCATTCCCGAAAAACAGGTGAGGTTCAGACTCTTGTTCGCCCTCGGGCCCAGTTCCTTGCGCCGTGCGATTTCTTCCTGCACATAATCGAAGGTCGCTTTGTCAATAATTGCCGGATGAGTATCCTCCACATAATACTGCGGAAGCTGACCCTTGTTCTTTTTTCGCTGTTTTGAAATGGGATCGGATATGAATTCCTTCTGCAGGAGAAGGTTTCCCGTATAGGTTACGTTCGTGAGAACCACCTTGATGTTGGAATCCACCCAGCGGCAACCATCCCTCGTGGTGATGCCTTCAGCGGCGAACTCACGCTCCGTTTCCAGCCTCGATTTGCCATCCAGGAAGTTTTGGAAAATCCGTCTCACGACCGCCGCTTCCTCCGGCACGATGACCAGTTCATCACCCTCCCAACGGTATCCGTATACCCGGAAGTGTCCGTTCGGTATGCCTTTCTCGAACCGCTTTCTGATACCCCATTTGCAGTTCTCCGAAAGGCTGCGGCTTTCTTCCTGTGCGAAGGACGCAAGAATGGTCAGCATCAACTCGCCGTCACCGCTCATAGAATTGATATGTTCTTTCTCGAACCGCACCTCTACGCCGATATCCTTCAAGTGCCGCACCGTTTCCAGCAAATCCACCGTATTCCTTGCGAATCGTTGAATGGACTTCGTGAGGATGATGTCGATCTCACCGTTGTCGGCGGCTTCGATCATACGTTTGAACTCATCGCGCTTGGCTATCCCCGTGCCGCTGATTCCATCGTCCGCGAACACGCCTGCATACTGCCAGTCGGGATTTTTCTGTATCAGGGAACTGTAGTAGCTGATCTGTGCGGAGAGGGAATGGTTCATGCGTTCGGATTCCATTGAGATACGGGCATAGGCAGCGACTTTTTTCTTTGCTTTTATGGTCGGCACCGCCTGATCGACCCTTGTGATTTTAGCCATGAAATCACTCCTTTCCGACACTATACATCACTCTTTACGCCCCGGAAGTCAACGATATATCCGATAATAATGTGCCGAAAACAGGATTGTATTTCTCAAGAAAAATTGTATCAATCTGACGATACTCCTCCTCCGAAATGATGCCCTCTTCGAGCATCTTCCTGGCAAGGTGCATGGTAGTCTGATAGAGCTTTTCGTTTCTGAATTCTTCCTTACTCATCGCCGTCACCGCCTTTGAACCTGTCCGCGATGTAACACTCATGGCTGCAATACTTCCTGCGCCTGTCTCCGTAGATATGGAACTCCTTACCGCAGTGTGGGCATCTGAAATCATAGACTGCCTTCCGATTCACCCGGTCGAGGTGGCTGTTCCACCACTCGTTCCGGCATTTGTCGCAGCAGAAGCGTTTTTTCTTACGCTTTGCGATTTGCTGAATCTCCCGTCCGCAGTTCTCGCAAACGGTCGTTTCACCTGTGAGTGCCACAGAGGTCTGTACTGCCGTATCCGCATTTATGTCGTTCCTGCGGCAAAATGACTTCACCGTGTTCAGAGATATGCCAAGCGTCCTGGCAATACTGCCGTAGCCGTTTCCTGCGGCGCGCAGTTTTATGATTTGTGCTTTCTGATTGTCGGTCATAATCCTTCGGCTCCTTCCGAGGGATAGGTCTATTTGTATCTCCCTCACTCACTACCGAAAAATTCAACCCTCATCGTTATGGCACAAAAAAAGAGGCCTGCAGGCTCTCCGAAGAGATACCCACAGGCCGTCCTGTCAAACCAAAGCCCCTCGCCATAAGGCTTTTGACACATCTGACACGAGAAATGCCATTACAACATAAATCCGTGAACTGAAAAACAGTAATAAGGAATATGTGTGTAATTAAAAAGAGATAGGATTTACGTGTCAAATGTGTCAAACGTTACCCGTTGATACGGGTACAGAAATCGAGCGAAATCCATCCCACGCCGCTTTTGAGCCGTCCCCAGCCTGCGGTCGAGCCTTTGCCGGACTTCACCTCAACGATGGTGTAAACACCCACGGGAATAAACTGCGTCCTGTCGTAATCCGTCCCCGGTCCTTTGCGGACATTAAGGTCGGAGATGCTGACTTTCACGAGGAACGGAACTGCCGCTGTGGTATCGGATGTTGTGTTCGTTGTGTAGATGTTTACACCGTTTACATCAAACACACTGTATCCCGGATTGGCGTCTGCGCACTTCTTGGCGTTCTCCAGAATCTTGAATGCGCCTTTCTGCGACTTGGAATCCGCCCAGGTCTTACGGACACGGTACAACACAGATGTCTGCGTTGTCGGCGCGGTACTGTCTGTGCCGCCATTAAGAGCCGCCGTGACCTTCTCGGCAAGATCGCCCATCCGGGCATACATCCAGTTGCCGGGACAGCTTTTGTTTGCGAACCACCGATGGACGGTCAGGATCATCTCGCCGGACTTCGGCTCATAGGAGAGTGTCTTGTCCTTATCGCCGAGCCAGAGCAGCTTGTTCTTGCCATTGCGCTTGCAGATGTCCACGCACAGCTTGATGAGCGTCTGATATACGACATCTTTGAATGCATACGGCTCCGAGGTGTCGGATGCGCACTCGATAGTGATTGCCCTTTGGTCGTTGGCGTTGGAGGAAGAACACCATGAGCGGTTCTTCTCCTCCACATACATTCCAACCCTGCCGTCCTTGTCGATGCCGTAGTTGGAGGACGCCTGCGTTGAGGACTTGGCAAACCAGTCTCCAAGCCCCTCCGCCGTACACTGACCCACGACACAGTGGGGAGTGATGCGGTCAATGGAATGCGTTCTCTGTCCGGAATTGTTCGGGCTGAGTTTGGTGTAAGCCACCATAGAACTGTTTGTATAAGCCATTACTCGTCACCGTCCTTTCCATCGGTTTCGCGGTCGTGGAGCTGCTCCAGTACCGCCTTTAGTTTTTCGGGAATGGGAAGCCCCAGGTGCGCGGCGTTCTCCGTAAGGCTCACGCCCTCGTTGGAGATGTAAAAGAAGATCACCGCCGTGCGCAGAACACTGCCTGTCCCGATGACCTGCACATCGAGGATGTTGGCAATCCCCACAAGCAGGAAGATCAGTACTTTTCGGCAGATTCCCTTGAAGCCCACCTCGCTGGAGAGGTTCTTGTCTGCCACGGCGCACATAACGCCCGTGATGTAGTCGATTGCCACGAACGCCACAAGAGCAATGAGCAGACCGTCACATCCGCCGAGAAAGTATCCGAGCCATCCTCCGATTGCCGCGATGATCACCTGAATTGTGTTCCAGAACTCTTTCATAAAATTTGTCCTCCTTTGCGTTTTTTGATATGAAAAAAGCGACCGCCCGTAAGCAATCGCTGATTTCCGAAAGATAGTGTTTTCAGTTGTGTTGTATTGTCAAACCTGTTTCGGCAAATATTCCCACAGCCGCAAATCCTCCTGCCCAAGGGACCACATACACATCCCACGGAGTTTCCACCGATATGCCGCCTCGTTAGCCCAATAGACGAGGGAGTCCACATCCTGATAGTAGAGGATGGAGAAACCGTCCGCATCGCCGAGGAACAGCCGCGATATCCAGATATTGATGTCCACGGGAATGACCGTGGCCCGGTAGTCGTTGCCGCAGGAAAGCGAAGTCATATCGTCCGAATGAAAGAAGTCGTAGTCCAGCGAAATGTCCTCGCTCCTCGTGGATGATTCCTCCACATCAGCCGTCAGCGTGAACACCTGGAACTCGTCGTCCCATGTGCAATTGCTCCTGCTGATACGACCGTAGGATTTCTGCGACCCGTCCGGCATGACAACATCGAACCGCTCATACGGCTCGTATGTCCAGGCATCCCCCAGGCGCATCAGTTCGCAGACCGTCCGGTTGTCGGAGCGGTAACCGGCATAGCCGCCGGAGAAGCCGCTGACCGTTGCCGTGAACCGCAGCGTATAGGAAGAGCCGGAATAGACGCGCACCTTGTTCCCGCGGATACGCATTTCAACGGTGTACATATTCGGATTGTCACGAAGGTCTGCGTTTGCCGTCCTCGTGATCTCCTGACTGTAGCTGCCGAGGAGCGTGGAGCCGCCCCATAACTCCACCGCCTGATTGTCGTAATTGAGACAACAGAAAAGGTTACCGCAGAAAACTCCGGCCCGTCCGCTGCCGTTTGCCGGGAACGCCAGCCTTGCCCGGAGGTGGATGTCCGAGAAGCCGTCATACTGCCACGCAAGCTGCCCCTTGCCGTCAAGCTGGGAATAAACGCGCTCTGTGGAGTATTCATCCGACCGCCATACCTCGAAGAAGCCGGACAGCGTTTTCCAGTAGTTCGTTTCAAGTACGCCGTAGTCCCGGAAGTCCTCGTACCACACAAGAGCCAAGTCTGGCTTTCTGCGGAGCATTTCAAGCGTGAGACGGAAACCGCGGTCGGGACCGACCATGTTGCCTTCCACATCCTTGAACTGCCGCGGAGAGAATGCGTAGATTGCGTCTCCCGCAGACGGTTCTTCCGAGAAAGAGCCGCAGACGCGGAAACCGTAAAACTGTACGCCCTTCACATCGACAGAAATCTTCA
>CAVJCN010000085.1:0-7059 GCA_963647945.1 Absicoccus sp.
TCTCTATATTTCCTCTTTCTGCATTTGCTGAAAATTCTGTCAACGAATATACAAGTGATGAAAAAGATTTTATTCTGATGAAATACAAAGATAATGAGCGTATGTTAGATGCCCTCTTTGGTAATGAGGCGTCCTTAGCCTACTGGAGCATGGTTAACGGTACTGAAGAAAGCGGCTTCTTACAATTTGCTATTGATAACGCATCTAGACTTATCGGCGAATACCCTGACGAACAGGACTATGTTGAAATACTTGCAAATTTGATTATGATGCAGAGCGGCGATATTGCAGAACAAGTCCAAAATCAAAGTCAATATGATGACCTTAAAGACGGGGTTGATTATGCTATGGATATAGTAAGTATTGCTTCCGACTTTGTAGACGGAGCAAAGCTTTTGGAAACCATCTCCCCAATTATTGATGCTGCAACAAACGGAGCAGAAGTCATTGTAGACAATGTTGAACAGGCAAAATACTATGAAACATCTATCCGCGATTATTCGCAAACAAAGCTGTTTCTTGATGCTGTTGCTCAATATGCGGATAATGCCGAGCTGCGAAATGCCGCCAAGGCTCTGCTAAAAGCAAATGATACTCTGTTAGAAAAGAGACTCGAATACCTTTCTGATACTGCAGGATCATTGGCATCATATGAAGCAGAATTTTTTGTGAAGAATCTGTCTTTTCCCTTATTAAAAGCTACTGATTTATATTCGTCGGAAGAATCTGTCAAATGGTTTGTTGACTGTGGGGAAAAACTTGTCGGTTCATTTTTTTCCATATACAGTGCTGGCAAGTTTGCATTTAAAATGACCATGTTGGCAGGGGATATTGGCTTCGGAACATCTGATACCTTCAATCGTTATCAAGAAATGAAAATCGTTTCGGATGTTGCCGGCGCAATCGTTGAAGCAAATAGTAAGATTACTGTTCCTCAAGATGCAGATGCAGACTCTGCGCTGTCCAATATCCAGACTAAGTGCAACTATTACAAGATGTTAATAAGCACCCACGCCAGAGGAGAGTACTTGGTGCATCAACTTCTTGTTAATGATGCCGGTCTTTTGTCAGATTTCAAAGTTTTGTTTGACTACTTCAAGGCCCCCGAGGAGACCACGGACAGTTGGTATGCCCAGCAGATAAACTGCATGACTGATTATTACAATATTCTTGAAACAATGTTTGAAGTGGCAGATAACAGTGTGCCGCATGGCGTGTACGATGAAGCATCTGTTCCGGATGATGCGGTAGAATTTAATGGGCACTATTACTATCTCTATGATTTTGCCGGACTTTCCTCTTCGGAAAACAATACATGGGAGAACGCCAATGCCTATTGCGAATCCTTAAGCGGCTATCTTGCCACCATCACTTCTCAGGAAGAAAATGATTTTCTGTACTCTTACATGACCTCCAAGGGATATTCAAGCGCCTATTTTGGTTTATCCGAGGACGTTTCTGATGGAGCATGGTCGTGGTGCAACGGAGAACCTCTATCCTATGTTAATTGGGCAGCGGGAGAGCCTAACAATCAAGGCAGCAGCGAAAATTACGGGATGTTCTATTGGAAGTTTGATGACGGCGCATGGAATGACGGCGGCTTCGGCTATATGACGGATGACGGTACTGCATTTATCTGTGAATGGGGCGAATACGAGCTTGCACCTGAGACAGAGCAAAACGAGCCTGTCAGAATGACCTCCGGCGAACGAGATATTATTCTTGTTCTCGATGCGTCCGGCAGTATGTCGGGAACACCGCTGACAGAGACAAAAAAAGCATCTATCAATTTTATTGATACGATTCTGGATGAAGATGCAAGTATTGGCATTGTAACTTACGATACCTCAGCATCCGTGCTCTCCGATTTTTCAACAAACAAGACCGCATTGCAAACTGCTGTTTCGGGAGTCCGTGATGGCGGAGGCACTGATATCGAATCCGGATTATCACAAGCCTATTCTATGCTGAGTACGAGCAATGCCAAGAAAAAGATTGTCGTTCTTATGAGCGACGGAGAACCGAATGACGGCAAAGAGGGCGATGATCTGATTGCATATGCTGACTCTTTGAAAGATGATGGTATCATTATCTACACGTTGGGCTTCTTCGAGAACATGGGCGGCTATAGATCTTCTGCCCAGCTTCTGATGGAGGGCATTGCCAGCGATGGTTGTCATTACGAGGTTGCCAGTGCAGATGACTTGGTATTCTTTTTTGAAGATGTTGCGGATCAAATCAACGGTCAAAAATACATATATATTCGCATTGCCTGCCCTGTTGATGTTACCGTAACGTACAATGGCGAAACTCTTTGCTCTGCCGAAGATGACTTGAATGTGCGAACCGATTTTGGTTCGTTGACATTTGAGGATAGCGAGAATACCAGTAGCGCTAATGAGGATGATCGAATCAAGGTTCTCAGGCTGAAAGAGGGGGCTGACTATGACGTTCAAATTATCGGCACCGGTCATGGGCTTATGGATTACACTATCGGGTTCATGGACGAAAACGGTGATTACACGGACTTCAGAAGATTTGAAAATGTGAAAATCACTCGCCAAACCACCATAGATACTGTTGCAGCGGTGTCAGATACAAGCGTACTGAAAATTGATGAAGATGGCGACGGCAGGTATGACCTGAAGCTTCAGGCCGAAAAAAACGGTTATGGCGAGGAAGTAAATGATTCTACAATGGTTTATATTGCCATTGGCGGAGCAGTTTTCTTGCTCTTGGTAATTTCGGCATTCATTGTGCTCAAAAACAAAAAAAGAAAAGGAAAAGGAGAATAGATAAAATGGCAAGGTTTTGTGGAAACTGCGGCGCTCAGTTAGAGGACAACGCCAAGGTCTGCGGTCAGTGCGGAACTCCGCTGGATGGCACAACGGCCAATATCCCCGGTTTGAAAATCACCGACCCTGAGAAACAGGCAAAAGCAAAAAAGACGGGTAAGCGCATTGTATCGCTGGCAGCATTGATTATCGCGGCTGTGATTGTCTTCAGCGTGGTATCTCAGCACACAGGATATAACGGTTTGCTCCGTAAGGTTATGAATGCCTATGAAGACTATGATATTGATACTTTGGTGTCTTTATCCAGCGATGTGTACTTCTATGAAAGCAGCAATTGGGTCGAATATTATTTTGAAAATGCTGTAGACGATGATTTGGGTTACTTTGAATCCTATTTCGGGTCCAATTACAAGTTCTCCTATGAGATTAATGAAATTACTACCGTTTCAGAACATATGCTGGATAATATACGGGATAAAATTGAATCCAGTTACTCCGGTTTTGATGCGAGTACAATTGATAAAATTGTTGTTGCCAATATAACAATAACCGCGAAGCAGAGCAGCGTGTCAGAAAGCCGAGATATAGATATTGCCATGTCTAATGAAGGCGGTTCTTGGAAGCTTCTCTATATTGAATAACAGCAGGAGGGATTAGCTATGTATTGCGGATGCTGCGGAAAAGAGATTGCAGCTGGTTCTGCCTTTTGTCCGGAATGCGGCGCGAAAGTTGAATCCGCCCGAGGTGAGAATAGTAAAGGCATCGATCCTAACACCAAGAAACATATCCGACTGATTGTCGCTTCCGTTGCGGTTTTGGTAATTGTTATTGCCGGAATAAAGCTTGTTTCGCACACACAGAGTCTCCCATCCGAGGAGGAAATTCAAACAATAGCAAACAATGCTCAGAACGGTGCATTGGTCGCAAGCGACGGGACATGGATTTATTATAATGACAGCGGATTATGCAAAATGAAATTGGAAAACGGCACGGAGCAAACTGTCATTTCAAGTGATATTGACGCCGAACATATGTTCTGTATCGGCGGCACCTTGTACTATTACAATTTCTCAGGCTACTATTCGTTGGATGGTTCTGTTGGCAAGGACTTAGGATTCAGTGCATTTACAGAAGATTGCATTCAGTCTGACGGAAAGAACTTCTATGTGACCGGATTGGCTAATTATGAAGACGGAGGTGTTTATGCCGCTAAGGTTGGAAACACTGAGAAAGGAACTAAACTTTCTGACATTAATCCTACCAGTTTGTTATTGCAAGGAGATTATTTGTATGTAATCAGTCACTTCAGTTCCATTGACCACATGCCAAATGAGAATTACGGTACATGGAGAATCAAGACCAATGGCAAAGATGAAATGCGCATCTTTGATTACTGCCCTAAATATCTTGTCTTTTCCGGTGACAAGATGTACTATACCAATGAAGAAAAGGTTATCTGCTCTGCCAACCTTGACGGCTCGGAAGAAACTTCGTTTGAATATGCAATAGTCGGTGATGGGCTGAATGTATCTGACGAATATATTTTCTTTATCAGCTTTGATTCTCAAACCATTTATCGCATGGACAAAGACGGCGGCAATCTGATAGAACTAAACAGCGATAGAAGCGGCTCACTTAGTGTTGTTGACGATTGGATTTTCTACGAAAACCAAGACAACAACCATGATATCTATAAAATGAGCTTCGACGGAAGCTACAACCAACCAATATATTAACTCTTAATAGTAGCCAAGCCAAAGGCACTCAACCGTAAAAAGTTGATTGCCTTTGGCTTATTCATTATCAAAAGAATACGAAAGGCTGCTGCCTATGCCAAATGAACGGCTGATAGAACCATCCCGAATCGTACAATATAAATCCAAAGTATAAATACAAAGTTTTTATTGCAAAAGATTATGTAACCTGATATAATAGTTGACACCAAATTGTAACCACATCCCCGGAGGTTTGAGCATATGAAAAAATTTCGCAGAGTGCTGGCGCTGCTGCTTGTTGTGAGCAGCCTGCTTTCCGTCATGTCAGCCGCAGCGCTGGCTGATTCGATCCCCGGCGAGAGGCTCGCTGTTTTTGATGATGTTGCCCAGATGGGCGGCAATACCTTCACCGATGTGAGCTCGCTCACATGGTGCTATTCCGGCATAAAGACAGCCTACAACAAGGGCATCATGCTCGGCTTTACCGACAAGACCTTCCGTCCGAGCAGCACGGTGAGCTGGGCGGAGGCGATAGTTATCGCAGCGCGTATCCACGCCGCGTATAACGACAACCTCATTGAAGAGCCGCGTGAGGGAGATGCGTGGTACTCCACATACTACAGATACTGCTACGAGCACGGTATGCTGCCCTCGGGCACGCCGTCCTCAAGCGGCATGAGCCAGAGCATAAACCGCTATAACCTCGCGTACATATTCTCCCGCACCATCAGTGCGCAGGACATGCCGAAGATCAGCGACTACGCCATCGGCGACCGCAGCAGCATCCCCTCGTACTATCTGGCATCTGTCGAGCTGCTGTATTCATCCGGCATAATGATCGGCGTGGACGCGGCAAAGCGCTTTTACGGCACGAGCACGACCAGCCGCGGTCAGATAGCCACTGTCATTGCCCGCATCGTCGAGCCCGCGCTGCGTCAGGGTCATGATTCGAGGATAAACTCCGACATGGCCGAGAACGAGTCGAACCTTGAAAACGACAGCATCATGGTGCAGGTCGGCAGCACGAGCTACTGCCTGTATAAAAACTACAAAACGGTCGATACCGTGGGCTACAGTCTGTACAGGGTCACGGAGGACAACGCCGTCACGGAGCTGTACGGTGCCGTGGTGGGACAGTACCTTGACAACATAAGCGCCTATCAGGGCAAGGTCTACTTCTGCCGCAGCACGACCGGCAGCGAGAAGGGCTCGCTCATGTGCCACGATCCCGAAACGGGCATGACCTATTCGATATACGACGGCTATATAATCGAATCGTACTGCTTCTATGACGGGCAGCTCTACGCGCTCGCCTTCACCCAATACGCCGACAAGCCCGACGGCTACACCTACGCCTTTGGCCGCATCGTCAACGGCGAGTTCGTGACCATAAGCGACGGACTGAGCTATTCTCAGGTGCCCAACTTCGTGCCCTACGGCTGGAACGGCAGGATCTATTTCAAGATGGCCGAGCCCACGACCGTCAAGGACTCCAAGGGCAACGAGAGCCAGACGAATATCGACAGGCTCTACTCCTACGATATCGCAAGCGGCGAGATCGCAAAGGTCTGCGACTACAAGATAAACACCAGCTTCTTTGAAGGCCACGTCATGTACTTCCTCGCCTACGACAGCGACGGAAACTATGACCTGAACCTGTATGCACTGTCCCTTCAGGCTCCGGGCGCGCTCACCACCATCGGCGAATTTCCCAAGACGACTGACACGAGCAACCGCTCGATATACAAGTACGGAGATGAGTTCTACTGCCTGTCGTCGTTCAACCGGTATATCTACAGCATGGACAAGACCGGCAGCTCAAATGTTGCGCTCTTCTGCGCCGGAGTTTACGACAGCGTAAATTTCACCGCCGACAAGCTCGTGCTCGTCCCCAACACGCTCGCCACAAGCAACGCAAACGAGCTGAAGCTGTATAACACCAAGAGCTTCAGCGCCCGCGCACTGTACGGCGACTGGCTCGGCCAGAGCGTGTACTACACCGGCGCACGCTTCATCCCCGAGGCCGACAAGGGCTATTACTCGTCGAGCGAAAGCGTCAGCACCGTGAGCAATCTGGCCATTACCGTCACCAAGGCGTTCTCTCGCGGCAGCGACTTCATCGTGCAGACCAAATACGTCAACAATTTCGACACCGGCATCATCCTGCGCTCGTACATCGTCAAGGTGTACCTCGACGGGCAGCTCGTCGCATATGACCTCAACCGCATGTCCGGCATTGAGATGAACACCTATGATATCGAGTCGTTCACCTTCGTCATCGCCGGCGCGGACGTGCTGCAAAGCTTCGATGTCAACGATGGCCGCATCAGCATCGAGGTCGTCCCGACCTACGATGTGGTCAAGGACGAGAAGAACAACAAGGACACCTCCGGCACCATCGACTCCATCATTGACCAACTGCCGCAGTGATTTTAGAGGCGCTTTTTCAGTGGCGCATTGACGCACCTACGGATACGCATATTGCGGTGGCACGGTATCGAAACAATGGCATAAGCAAATACGTTTCGCGTCTTGCGAGTGCAATGCAG
>CAVJCN010000086.1:0-7028 GCA_963647945.1 Absicoccus sp.
ACCGTAAACGAAGAAAATTATACGAATTCCTCTTGGAAAAAATGATTCCGGTATTCCAAGTCCTCTCCGTCTTCCCGGAGGGACAAAACAGAACATAAAAAATCCGGCAGCTTCAGCACTGCCGGATTTTTTACACTATCTTTGTCGTCCAATCTTCCACATTCCAAACATCGGTAACGAAATCTTCATAGAAAAGCGGGTCGTGGGAGACCAGCAAAATCGTTCCCGGGAATTCCGTCAAGGCGCGTTTCAGTTCGTCCTTTGCGTCCACATCCAGGTGATTCGTCGGTTCGTCCAGCACCAGCCAGTTGTGCTCCCGGTTCATGACGATGGCAAGCCGCACCTTGGCATTTTCACCGCCTGACAGCACCCGCATCTGACTGGTTATATGTTCGTTTGTAAGTCCGCATTTTGCAAGGCAAAGCCGCACTTCCCGATTCTCCATAGACGGGAACTGCGCCCAGAATGTATCGAGAGCCGTTTCCGAAGAATCCCGCTCCGCTTCCTGCTCAAAATAGCCCGGGAAAAGATAATCCCCGAGGCTAACCTGGCCGCTGAGAGGCAGGAGCTTGCCGAGAACAGTCTTTAGCAGCGTGGACTTGCCGAGGCCGTTGGTGCCCACAATCGCCACCTTTTGCCCCCGCTCCAGTGCAAAGGATACGGGCTTTGTAAGGGGCTCGTCCTTGCTGTAACCGATGACCAGATCTTTTGCCTCTACCACAAAGCGGCTCGGGGTGCGCGCCATGAGGAAATTAAATTCCGGCTTGATTTTTTCTGTGGGGCGTTCAAGAATTTCCATCTTGTCCAGCTGCTTTTGGCGGGAATTTGCCATACCACGGGTGGCAACCCGCGCCTTGTTCCTGGCGATAAAATCCTCAAGCTTTTCAATCTCTGCCTGCTGACGCTCGTAAGCCGCCTTTTCCTGTGCCTTCTGAATATCGTACATACGGCGGAAATTCTCGTAGTCGCCGGTGTAGCGAGTGAGATTGCCGCCGTCAAGATTATATATTACATTCACTACGGAGTTCAAAAATTCCATGTCGTGGGAAACGAGAATAAAAGCATTCTCATAATTTTGCAAATACCCGGTGAGCCACACGATATGCTCGTGATCCAGATAGTTTGTGGGTTCGTCCAGTATCAAAATCGACGGGTTTTCCAGTAAAAGCTTTACCAGCAACACCTTGGTGCGCTGACCGCCGGAAAGGTCTGAAACATCTCTGTCCAGACCGATGTCCCGAAGCCCCAGTCCTCCCGCAACCTCGCTGATCTTCGCGTCTAATTGGTAGAAGCCGCTGTATTCCAGAATTTGCTGAATCTCGCCGGCGTCCTCCATCATTTCCTCCATCTTGTCCGCGTTTTCGGGAAGCGCCATATCCTCGTAAATCTTGAGCATTTCTTTTTCCAGCTCATACATATGATTGAAGGCGGTACGAAGAACATCCCGAATCGTCGTGCCCTTTTTCAGAACCGAATGTTGGTCCAGATAGCCCACCGTCACATGGCGCGACCATGCGATAATGCCCGAATCCGGCTGGATTTTTCCCGTTATAATATTGAGGAAGGTTGATTTGCCCTCTCCGTTGGCACCGATCAGACCGATATGCTCGCCTTTGAGCAGCCGAAATGAGGCATCTTCCAAAATTTGCCTTGCACCGAAGCCGTGGGTCACATTTTCTACCGTGAGTAAACTCATGCTTAATCGAAACTCCTTTTGTCTGATTTCTTAACCAAGTGGGTGCCGAGACTCTGGAAAACCTGAACCATGATGATCAAAAGAATCACTGCCAGAATCATAACCAAAGTCTTGTAGCGGTAGTAGCCGTAGTTGATGGCGATTTTGCCCAGGCCGCCGCCGCCGATGATTCCACTCATAGCAGAATACCCCAAAACGGTGGTAATTGCAATAGTTGCGTTAGAAATAAGTGACGGAACGCTTTCCGGAATCAAAACCTTTACGATTATTTGAAGGGGAGTTGCTCCCATGCTTTGAGCCGCCTCGATGATATTCGGGCTTACTTCCCGCAGGCTGCTTTCCACAAGCCTTGCGATGAACGGAAAGGCCGCAATGGTAAGGGGCACAATGGAGGCAACGGTGCCTACCGGAGTCCCCACAATCAGCCTTGTCAGCGGAATTACCATAATCATCAAAATCAGGAAAGGAACCGAACGCAGCAGGTTGATGAAAACATCCAAAACTGCCATGAGCCACTTCGGGAGGGGCAAAATTCCGTCCTTGCCGCCTACCGTTACCAAAACACCCAAGGGGAGCCCGATGATTGACGCGAACAGCGTGGATAAAACCGTTACATAGAATGTTTCCCAAATTGCCAGAGGAAATTCGGTCTGGAGTATGCTGAGAGCCTCCTGCACGCTTTCGGAAGCAAGTATGCTATCGAACATCTTCGTTCACCTCCTCAATAATTACATCGCCGATTTCCCCGAGATAGGAAATCGCCGCTTTTACTGTATCTTCACTTCCGGAAATTCCAAGAAGCATATTGCCGTAGGTCTTGCCCTCGATGGATTTCGTGTTAGCGGACAAAATATTTGCCGGGATGTTCTTGTCCATCGCCAGCTTTGCAATTAACGGGGTGTTTGTGGCATTTGCGCCGTTGAAAACGATACGGATGCGGTGTTCGCCTTCATTAAGAGGAAGAGTTTCCGTGATTCCCTCAGGGAAAACCAGTTTCCTTGCGGCTTGGGATTTCGGTTTGCTGAAAACCTCGGAAACCGCGCCTTTTTCCACAACTTCACCGTGGTCAAGAATCGCAACCTTGTTGCAGACCTCTTCCACTACGCTCATCTGGTGAGTGATGATGATAACCGTGATCCCCAGCTTCTTGTTGATGTCCTTTATGAGGGAAAGGACGGAATGGGTGGTGTTGGGGTCAAGGGCGCTGGTGGCCTCGTCGCAGAGGAGAATCTTCGGATCCGTTGCCAGGGCTCTCGCGATAGCGATTCGCTGCTGCTGACCGCCGGAAAGCTGAGCCGGATATGCCTCCGCCTTGTCCGGAAGCCCTACCAGCTCCAGAAGCTCCATGGCGCGTTTTCTGGCATCTGCCTTTGGAACCCCTGCAAGTTCCAGCGGGAAGCAAATGTTTTTGATGCAGGTACGCTGAGCAAGAAGATTGAAACTCTGGAATATCATAGTAACATTTCTGCGAACTTTTCTAAGCTCCGCTTCGGAAAGGGAGCCAAGGTCGCAGCCGTCAATCAAAACGCTGCCCTCTGTGGGGCGCTCCAGCATATTTATACATCGCACAAGGGTACTTTTTCCGGCGCCGCTCATACCGATAATGCCATAAATATCTCCATCAGCAATTGTGATGGAGATATTTTTAAGTGCTTCTACGGTATCGCCTGTCCCTGTAAATGTCTTAGAAAGATTTTTAATTTCTATCATTTTGTCAGGCTCCCGTGATTATTTTAATGCATCGAGTGTTGTCTGCTTGCCGCCGTAAAGACCCATCGGTTCCACATGGATAGCAGCTACGGAAACAACTTCTGTGCCGTTCTGTGCGTTGAAGTCTTCAAGGTAAGGCAGGTGCTGGAAGTAGTTTGCGTCAACATCGCCGCTGTCTACAACATTGTTAGGCTGAACATAGTCGGTAAATTCTTTGATATCGAGAGTGATGTCCTTTGCTGCGAGAATTTCCTTTGCAACTGCAAGGATCTCTGCGTGTGGTGTAGGGGAAGCCGCAACGGAAATTGTGGTTCCTGCCAGCGCATCGTAATCAACTGTTTCATCATAGCCGTTTCCCGGATTGTCAACTGTGCTTACTACAGCGCCGGCGTATTCGGAAGCGATAAAGTCTGCAACCTGCTGGCTTTCAAGAGCCGCTTTGAGAGCTTTGATCTTGTCGGTGTTTTCGTTGCCGCTCTTAACTGCAAGGATGTTGCTGTATGCCGAGGAGGAGTCCTCGATTGCCAGAGCGTCCTCCACAGGATTCAGGTCTGCGTCAAGGGCGTAGTTTGAGTTGATTACAGCATAGTCAACATCTTGAAGAACTGTAGGAAGCTGAGCTGCTTCAACCTCTTGGAATGTGATGTTCTTAGGATTGTCAACGATGTCCTTGATTGTTGCGGTGATGCCTGCATCCTCAGCCAGTGTGATGATGCCCTGTTCCTGGAGAAGCAGAAGTGCTCTTGCTTCGTTTGTGGTGTCGTTAGGAATCGCGATTTCAACGGATTCGTCACTGCTGCTGCCGCCGCAGCCTGTGAACGCAATTGCAAGGGCGAAAACTAATGTTAACGCTAATACTGTGGATAAAACTTTTTTCATTTTGGTTACCTCCGTGGTTTTGTAGTTTATTTTTTGTTTGAACTTGGAATAAAAAAGAGAGCCCTTTCAAACGAGCTCTCCGCAATATTCCGAATTTCATTTATTTATTGAAAACAAATTTTCGTCTTGGTGATGGAAAGCGCATTTGAAAAAATTGTACTGCAAAGCATGCACATGCCGCACATGCACATCTCCATCATCATCATGAAGTTTACTCTGCTTGCCAACTTCGTCATCTCGCGTTTCTCCTTTCCTCAAGAATCAATTTTCAAACATGCATGGATAATACCATAGATTTTGTTATGTGTCAACACATATTTCGAAAAAATTTTATTATTTTTGTTGAAAAATATAAAAACCCGGGGAATCCGCAAATTCCTCGGGAAAAATCAGGTCGAAACCATATGTGCGACATCGCGGGGCTATGCCCGAAGCATCGCTCCCAGGAAAGACCTCAGCCTGTCGCTCTTCGGGTTCTCAAAGATTTCGGCAGGAGTGCCTTCCTCGACGATTACGCCCTTGTCCATAAAGATCACCCTGTCCGCAACTTCCTTTGCAAAGCCCATTTCGTGGGTCACTACGATCATCGTAGTGTGGTCGTCTGCAAGCTTTTTCATAACATTGAGCACTTCGCCGGTGATTTCCGGATCCAGAGCACTGGTGGCCTCATCGAAAAGCATCAGATCAGGATACATCGCCAGAGCTCTTGCAATGGCAACTCTCTGTTTCTGGCCGCCGGAAAGCATGGCAGGGTAAACATCCGCCTTTGTTTCCAGTCCAACCAGTTTGAGAAGCTCCATGGCGTGGGCTTTCGCTTCCTCTTTGCCCTGCTTTTTTACTTTGATTGGGGCATATGTAATATTTTCCATGCAGGTCATGTGAGGAAAAAGGTTGAAGTGCTGGAACACCATTCCCGTGCGACCCTCAAGCTTTACTTCGCCGGAAGTGGGCTTCGCAAGGCCGTTGATACAACGAAGCAGAGTGCTTTTGCCGGAACCGGAGGGGCCGATGATGGCGACGATCTCGCCCTTTCGCATGGAAAAATTAACATGATCCACAGCGCGGAAGTCCCCGAAATCCTTAACGATGTCCTTCATTTCCAGTATGTATTCCATTTCAAGAACATTTTCCATATCAGTTTTCCTCCTTCCTGTCATATCTTGAGAAATGCTTTTCCAGCTTTCCTGCAATGACGGTCAGTACGAAGGTCATAAGCAGATAAAGTATCGCCGCGAAGAAAAAGGGCGACAAATCCGTCAGGCGGTTTACGCAGCTGTTGGTGGCTTTCATCAGCTCGATGATCGGAAGTACCGAAGCCAGCGCCGTGTCCTTTACCAGCGTGATCGCCTCGTTTACGATGGGCGGAAGCGCCGCTTTCATGGTCTGAGGAAGTATAATATCAAGCATTGTCTGGCGTTTGGTAAGCCCCAGAGCGAATGCCGCCTCGTGCTGACCGCTGTCCACGCTGTTGATTCCGCCCCTGTAAATTTCCGCAAAGTATGCGCCATAGTTTAGCACAAATGCCACGATTACCGAGGCAAAGGCGCTTATCTGCACATCGAACACGAACGGGAAAAAGAAATAGAAGAACCAAAGCTGAAGCATCAGCGGCGTGCCTCTGAATATGAAAACATAGGCTTTGCACAGCCAGGAAATCGGTTTGATTTTGCTGTTGCTTCCCAGTGCCACCGGAAGACCCAGCGGCAGGGAAAGCACAAGCGTTAATGCAAAAATCTTTATCACCATCACGGTGGATTTTAGCATAAACGGCACAAATTGCATTAAATAGTCAGTCATTTTTTATTCACCTTTTGCAATCGGACTAGTCAAGGGGCTCGAAAACAACGATGTCCTTACCGAACCAGGATTCGCTGATTTTTGCTGCCTTGCCGTTGTCGATCAGCGCCTGGATGGCATCGTTAACCTTGTCACGAAGCTCCGTATTTTCCTTTGCAAAACCGATTACATAGTAGTCGTCACCGAGGGAATAGGTGCATTCCTTCATTTCGCCGCCAAGGTTGTTGTTCATGTATTCGCCGAGAACCTGGTCAACTACGACAACATCGATTCTGCCTGCCTTGAGATCCATGATTGCGATGTCGTAGGTCTTGTATTCGTCAATATTATCCTTGAAGCTGTCGTAAGCCTCGTTTGCTTTGAGCATTTCCAGAGCAGAGGAGTCGGTTTGAGTTCCGATTTTCAGGTCTGCCAGATCTTCTGCGCTGGTTACATCGAGGTCCGCGTCAGCCTTTGCCATGATGACGATCTTGTTGTTGAGATATTTGTTGGAAAGGGCCATGTTTTCCTGTCTTTCAGGGGTGATGGACATTCCGTTCCATACGCAGTCGATGGTTCCCGCCTTGAGCTCGGTTTCCTTTGCGTTCCAGTCAATCGGCTTAAATTCAACGGTCATGCCCATTTCTTCCCCAACCGCATTGGCAAGGTCGATATCGAAGCCCACAAGCTCGCCCTGGTCATCTCTGAAGCCCATCGGAGCAAATGTGTCGTCAAGACCCACTACGATAGTTTCTTTTTCGGTGTCATCCGAAGCGCTGTCACCGCAGCCGGTGAGAACCATAGCAGTCATGGAAAGTACAAGGATCAACATAAATACTGTAAGTTTTCTGAATTTCATAATTTTCAATTCCTCCCTTTATTAAGTTAATGAGTTATCAAATTATCGGCTTAATGATTTACTACGATAAAATGTAACAACATATTACTCCATTATCCGGGGCTTGTC
>CAVJCN010000087.1:0-6984 GCA_963647945.1 Absicoccus sp.
GCTCGTTCTGCTGCCGCTCGTTCTGCTGCCGCTCGTTCTGCTGCCGCTCGTTCTGCTGCCGCTCGTTCTGAAAGCAAAAGACCACCGCCGAATATGGTTTTTTTCTTTTCTTTCTGCTCGTCTAATGCTGATATTTTCACGCAATCGCATTTTCGCAGTTTGTAGTCCACCCCACGGCTTGCGTATTTGTTTGCCATTGCTGCCGTCAAAATATAATCCGGGTATTGGTTTTTTTGCAAAACTCTCTTTTTTTCTTTGAGGTGCGTTTCGTTGGCAATTTTTATAGAAGAAGATAGGTCTGGCGCAGTTCTTAAAACGAGGTCAGGATCGTCAAGATTGGTTACATATGCCGTTTCCACTGTTGCGCCATTTGCATAGGTTATTGTTGAGCCGGTCATAATGTGGCACACTTTCATTGCCAGTTCTTTCCCAGATAAGCAAGTGAGCGCAGGAGCGAACAGGAAGAATGGAATACACTCATCGAGATAATATGTGCATATCTTTGCCAAAATAGAAAACGGCGGGTTATCTACAACAACCGCACCGTTTGAATAATCGAAGCTTTGATAATCTCCTCCCGGATAGAATGGGCGGACGATCTTATCCTTGTCCACGCCGTACTCTTTGCAAACCCAGTCTCTTACTGCATCATACACCAGCGGAGGTGTGAAACAATCGTCTGTTGTCGTTTTGGGAGCAAATTTGTCAATAAACTCCAAATACTCTTTGCTATCTGCTTTTTGTAAGTCCATGTGCCCTCCTTTTGTCATTCCCCGCCCTTACCCTCCCGGTGTCTACTATGCCGGGCCACCAAATATTAGTTTTAACTTGCCGGTAACTTGCCGGTAACTTGCCGGTAACTTGCCGGTAACTTGCTTACCAAACAGTTGTTATCCGCTTTGTGCCTTTCTTGCATCCGCACAGGAGTAAGGTCTGCGGCTGCTCGTGGTCGCTCTCGCTGCTGGGCAGGAGCATCTTCCGCGCTGCATAACCTCCATAGTGCTGCCATGCGGTGCAGCTAACAACTACCAGCTGCTTGGTACGGATTACATTGTTGTTGCTATCCACCACGATCTTCTTGGGCTTACTGATGGTGCCCTTGTGGGTGTGGCCGACAATCAGAGCGTCAATGCCCTCGATGGTGTAGCCGAAGCGCTCATTGCGGTTGACTGTTGCGCCAGTGTAGATACCGCCACCGGAGCCATGGGTAATAGCCATCGTGTAGGAGGTAATGGGAGCATCCCTTGTAATGCGTCTGCCGATTTCGATTTTGAGGAATGCTATATCCTCGGCGTAGTAGTCCTCCAAGTCCAGCTTGCACATGATATCGCCCATGATGTCCTGGTCGGTGTCCTTGGCGGTTCTCGCTTCGTGGTTTCCGGCCACAGCACAGAGAATTTTATCCTTGATAGGAGTAAGCATTTCCACCATCAGCTTTTTCTGCTCCCTCGGCCGGATGTAATCCTCAAAAGGACTACCCACTGCATGGCGGGTATTATTGTTGATGAGATCGCCGCCGAGGATGAGGTAAGCGTCCTCCTGCTCCACCCGGCGACAAAAGGCTTGCCAGCCCTCTTTATCGTGCAGGATACTGCCCAAATGAACATCCGACACCGGATATACCTTGATGGTGTCACTCTGTGGGATTTTGCGGACTATTAAATCCAGAGGTATCGCCTCCTTTATGGCATAAAGAAAGAGAGCGCCTTGCGGTACTCTCTGATTATTCGGCTCCCCTTGTAAAACTATCATGGCAGCAACGCCGTTAAAACAAAACTCAGGGGAAAAGTTTTCGTATATTCCGTCTCAAAAAGTTCGGCTAAATTAGCCTATGAAACTGACGGTTTGTTTCCGCGCGGCAGGGTACCGGAGTTGCACCGGCGCTCAAGCTGTGCCCTGCAGGTAAGGCAGACTATTGCGAACTTGCGGTCTGCCAGCGCGGCACCTTTTTAACGAAGGTCATGTATCTTCGGCCGATGGGATGTACCGGGTCATCGACAGCCCCAAAAGAAGGAGGTAAAACATGAAGGTGGAGCACCCGATAGGGCTTGAACCTATAACCCGCTGCTTACAAAACAGCTGCTCTGCCATTGAGCTACGGGAGCAGATTGCCGGGATTAGGGGCCCGGCTCCCCACCAGGAGGAATGTCAAGGGAAGTCTGTGTTTTACCACGGTATCAGTATACACACTTTATGCGTCTTATTTCTGCAATGTTTCTGCAAACTTTACAGCTCGGTCAAACCGTACCGGCAAATGGCATATCTCCGCAGGGCTTCGTCCTTATCATAGTAGATTTGCCGTTCGCTTTCGTTGAACTCTTGGCAAAGCCGCTGTATGTAGCCATATTCCCGGCGCATATAGAATAAATCCAGGATTCTCCGCTGTTTAGCACTTAGTCCGTTAAGCCCCTTTTCCACTCGGCGAACCTGCCACTGCGCAATCTCAAGGTTCCTCTCGTACATCTCTTTATTGGCGACTGAGTCGATAAGATGTTCCAAGCGGCCGCTACTTCCGCCCTTTACAGGGGTGGCATCACTGGTAGCGGAGCGGATGCCGTCCATCCGTTCGGTGCATTCCCGTACTTCTTCGGCCAAACTATCCAAGGACTGCAGTTTTGCGTAATAATCACGCAGCTCGCCAACGCAGATATACTTAAAGCTTACCATGTTTTTCCGCCTCCTCCATCAGTTCCTTATAGCTTACCCCGTTTGTAAGACCGGGGCTTTCGTCGCTGCCCGTTGCCCGGAAATGGGCCTGCGGGTGGCTGGGATGCATGAACTCGATCATGGCAAAATTGGCAAGGTCAACCAGCCACTCGGTATTGCCAGTTTCCCGGTACAGCCGCAGCCGCTCCTCCGCGCTGTCTATCGCTTTGGCCAGCTCCGGGTAGGTTTGGCTCATCCAGCCGTATTTGTAGTGGGAAACGATAATCCGGTTCTGCATGAGGTTTATAAAGTCCTTGCTCCAATCCCGCTGGAGGATATCGGTTGCATTAGCCATCTTTGCCCTCCTTCCTTTCGCCATAGCTGCAGAAATCGTCCTCGTGCATCTGCGCACAAAGTATATTTGGCTGCCCCGGCGTGCCATCTCTGTACTTGCAGTCTCTGCATCTGACAACCGGCACCGCATCCACAGATTCCTCCGCCAGCATCTTCATCCATTCGCAGTCGGCTGGCTCGCAGCCCATGCCGGGGTACACCCTATCGCAGATACTACAGATGATGTCCAACGCCGTTTCATTTTTGATATAGGGCTTAATCATAGGCAGCCTCCTTTTTGTCCATCTTTGCTCCGCAGTTGGGGCAGTATGTGTACATAAACAGGTCTTTTACTGTGTCGCCCGTGGTTTCGATATAGAAATCTTCCTTGCAAACGGAGCAGGTGTAATAAGTATCCAGCATCGGGTCTTCACGCTCAATCCACCGCCCATGCACCACCGGCACCAAATCAACCGTTGGCATATCATGCAATACACAGATTGCTTTAGCCCATGTTCGGCGGTCTTTGTCTTTTCCGTTTACCGCTGCTATTGTCATTGCTTTCTCCAGCGCTTCCCGGTCAATGTATTCAGCCATCGTCAACCCTCCTGTTCCATGCTTCTATTGCATCTTCTGGTGTTGCGTTATTTCCCCCAGTAGATGCCCCGCAACCGCCGTTATTATAATCACAAACCACATCATAACGCTTGGAACGCCAAGAATAATCAGGTTCATATTCATCAATCATTTCATGGTTAGCGACCGAATCGACATTTGCAACTGACTTTCCACAAAAAGGACATGGTTTCAATTCAGCCATCACTCTACCTCCTGTCTCAGTTTAATCTCTCCGCTGCTCACGGCGGATACCATATCGCACATGTGCTTAATTTCCTGTTCGTCAAGGCCTAATATATCTGGCTCCCCATCGCTGTTGATGCCTTCTTTCAAAAGCACAATGTCTCCTAAAACAGGAATGCAATGCCTATCAACCCCGTACAAAAAACTGCCGAAACCGTTTATCGGGAGATTACGAAGCATCCCTTCTTCGTTGACTATCATGCAGTAAGGCTGCCCCAATCGCATCGGGTGCACGATTTCAATCCACCCTCCAACAGCATTGCCAATGCTCCGGTGTGTAGGCTCGGAAAACTCCTGCACCCGCATCATGTTGTTTGTCGTGATTAAAATCCCTTTCATCACTCTACCTCCTTTACCGACAAAGTGTTGTTTCTAATCACGCCTTTCCCGCAGGAAAAATGCGGTTGAACAGCCCCGGAGATGTTCCCCTTGGAACACTCTCCATAACAGTCTGAAAACATAAGATACAGACATTGCCGACATTCTATTTTGTTTGCGTCCATTCTGCGCCTCCAAAATTCTCAAGATAATAATTCTTTCCGTCCTGCCAGCCTTTGTAATAGGCTGCCTGTTCCCGGCGCTCCTGCTCCTCTGCAGTGATCTCCGCCGGGGCCACTTCATCCACCTGTTTCCACCTTTCGGCCGAAATGGTAGACAAAACCATTATGCAGAAAGCAGCTAAGATTATCGCGACCGCCGCTGCCGTCCAGTTCCTCATAGCGAATCCCTCCTAAACCCAAAGAAAGTCTTGATTTGCGGCAGGGTTTCCAGCCGATGCCCGTCCACGGTTATCAAGGCGGCATAGCCCTGGCCTATCCAGCCTCGGTGCCAAATCTCCCGGGCCTTATAGTAGTCCACGCTCTCCCGGCGCTCTGTGGTTTTGCCGCAAACTCTGATCTCGATGTCGATTTTCCCATCCCGGCGCTTTAGCCAGTTCTTGGGTCGCTTATACTTCCCGGTTCTAACAGCATCCTTGTAGCACTGCTTGGAGCAGTACTTTTGTCCCGGCTGGCCGAAGAAGTCTTTCCCGCAGTATTCGCACTTCTTCGGTTCAGCCTTTTTCATGCTGCTCTTTTTGGCCCGGATGGTATCCATGGCCTTTTGGCACTCCTTGCAATACATCTGACGGGTGTTGGTGCTGCCTATCGGCCCTCCGCATTTCTTGCATGGCCGGTTAGGGTCTCTCTTGATGCCATAGCGGGACAAGATCGGGGCAACCGAACCATAATCAAGGTCGAGAATTAAGGCAATCTCCCTGTTGGTCTTGCCCTCCCGCACCAGCCGTTCCAAGAACTCCGGGTCATTTGATTTAGAACAGCCGTTTTTTGCTGCAGGAGTGGCCTTATCGTATGACATCATAACTCACCACCTTTTCCTGCCCGGCCCCCTCTGCGCACATTTTTATGGCCTTGGTGATAGCGTTCCAGCGTTTAATAAATTCCTCGGCGCTTTGTCCCTCAAAAAGCGGTTTCTCCCGCTCTACATCTTTCTGTCCCATTAGGGTACCTCCTCTATGTCAATTTCTGTTCTCGGATTCTTGGGGTCATATGCCCCACGCAGCCGCAGCTCCACATGGTCAAAGCTATCATCGGCGATTACTCCACGGTGTACCAGCCCGTCCATCAGCATCTTGCCGTTGTAGTTGTCCGGGTCATGTCGGTGCCGGGTGGGAAAGTAGTAGGTGATGGTCACCACCGCTTTGCCCATGGGTTTGCACTTGGGGCAGTATGCCATGAACAGCTGTAGCCAGCGCTGCTTTTCTGCCCGGTAGTCCCAGGCATTGGCTCTACCGGCGTATTTGTTCAGCGATGGGGGGATTTCGGGGATGGTGATTTTCATGGCGTTCTATCCTTCCGGTAAATAACCAGCATTGATGGGAATGGTGCGCTATTCTTGCTGTTGCCAAACTTCAATCGCCCTCGGATAAACCTTATTTCCGCTTTACCAAGTACAAAATCGTGGAACCATCTGGCGTCTGTTCTTGCTGGCACTAAACAAACCACCGTTGCGTTGCTTTCGTATGCCTTTTTCATCCATTTCTCTATGCCTCTGCCATAAGGCGGATTGCACCAGCACACTCCTGTCCAGATCTGTTTAAGCCCGTCTTGCTCTGGGGTGTAGAAGCGCTGGCACTTTGCATTTTG
The DNA here is from genome assembly GCA_963647945.1 of Absicoccus sp. Taxonomy (GTDB): domain Bacteria; phylum Bacillota; class Clostridia; order Peptostreptococcales; family Anaerovoracaceae; genus CAG-238. The sequence goes on from CAVJCN010000087.1 coordinate 5,985, forward strand.
CTTAACGGCGCACACATCTGTTTGAAACCCAAATTCTTCATCAAGATTATCAAACAGATCTTTCGGGGTTTCCCACATATCCGTAGCGCTTGAAAAAAGAGCATTGTTTATCATGCGTTCTCCTCCATCATCCGCTCCGCCAGCGCCAGATCATAACTGGGCAGCTGCTTTACCTCGGCCATACCGGCCAGCCTTGTCCGGATATCCGCAGGCAGGGATTGCATTTTGCGCTCGCTCTCTACCCTTGCCCGGTAGCTGCGCATAAAGTTGGACTGTACCACGCTTTGTACCGTCCCGGTGTCCATCGAAGCCCATTCTCGCAGTTGGGAGGGATGGCCTACCAACCGCTGTAAAGTCTCCGGCAGTGCAGCAAACTCTTTCTCGCTGTTGTAGCCGCTGTTCCGCAGGGCCTTGGCGATCAGCGCCCACGCTTCCCCCTCGGAAAGCTCTGCCGGTTTGCTGATCTCGCCAATGGCGGCGATAATAGCCCCGATGTGCGGAGGGAACCCCTTGCGGTCGCTGGCGATGTGGGTCTTAACCGCCGCGGCCACCAGGTCGGCCGGGTAGTCTGCCAGCATCTCCTCCCACAGGTTTACCACCGCTTCGGCGTCCTGCCGCTTCATGTCTCGGTAGTACGCAGGATAAGCAGCCTTGAGGATAGACATAACTGCCAGTGTTTCAGTACGGTTCATGTTGTCCCTCCTCCTGCAGCATTTGCAAAAATACATTGTCGGTGTCTCCGGCAGCCTGTGTCACTTCATCCTCCCACCGGCGCTGATTCAGCCATGTGGCCGGGTTGGGGATGTACTGGCCGTTGTTCTCCCTCCACTGGCGGCTCTGCTTTTGCGCAGAGATAGCAGACACCATGCGGTCAAAGGTCTGCTTGTCCGGTTTAATACGCTCAAAAGCCTTTTCGGCTGCGCCTTTGCCGACTTTCTTGGGGTACATGGCCCAAAATTCAGCAAACCGGCCCCCTTGGGGGGTATGGGGGGTATTTGGA
>CAVJCN010000088.1:0-6968 GCA_963647945.1 Absicoccus sp.
CTGCTTAACGGTTATGACGGCACTTTGACTGTGGCACCGCCCTTTGAGCAAAAAGAAAAAGCATTTAACTTGCCGGAGAAAAACGATAATATGCGCAGAGTATATGCTTACCTTCTCTCACGCAGAGGAATCAGCAGAGATGTGATAAATGCATTTGCCCGTAAGCAAATGATATACGAATCGCTCCCCCATCATAACGCTGTATTCGTCGGCTATGATACTAACGGAGTAGCGCGTCATGCTCACAAGCGCGGGACAGGCTCACAAAGTACCTACAAAGGAAACGCAGACGGAAGTCTTCCGGAGTACAGTTTTCACTGGAACGGTACGAGTAACAGAGTCTTTCTTTTTGAAGCTCCGATTGATATGCTGTCATACATTACGATGAACCCAAACGGTTGGCAGCAAAATACTTATGCGGCATCCTGCTCCGTGGCAGACAGGGTGCTTTTTCAATGCCTTAAAGACAATCCGAATTTAACAGAGGTGTATTTGTGCTTTGACAGTGATACCGCAGGTCAATCAGCAGCAAAAAGAATTTCGGATAAACTGTTTGCGCAAGGCTATAAATCAGAAATTCTCGTTCCGGCAAAAAAGGATTGGAACGAGGATTTAATTATGCAGAAGGAAGGTGAACAAGCGTGGACGGAACAATCATACTGATTATTGTGGCAACAATTATGTTCGCCGTTATCGGCGGCGTTACTCTTGCTTCTCACATTTATACTCTTAACAGCATCAAATCCAAAACCGTAGGAGACGGTCAGCATGGCACTGCGCGGTTCTCAACAAACTCTGAACTGAGACGGACCTATAAATACATTCCGTATGAACCGAAAGTTTGGAGAAAGAAAGCTAAGCAGGAAAACCTTAATTTGCCGCAGGGAGTGATATTGGGAGTAAAGAAAAAGAACGGCATTGATTATGCAATGGTTGATGATGACGATGTGCATACTCTTATGATCGGTGCGGCAGGCTGCGGTAAAACCGCTTTCTGGCTTTACCCCAATTTGGAATACGCCTGTGCCGCGGGCATGTCGTTTTTAACAACCGATACAAAGGGTGACCTGTATCGTAATTACGGAAATATAGCAAAGCAGTACTACGGTTACGATGTCGCTATTATCGATCTGCGCAACCCAACAAAATCGGACGGCAACAATCTTTTGCACCTCGTAAATAAGTATATGGACGAGTATAAATCCCATCCCGAAAACATAGCGCTGAAAGCAAAAGCCGAAAAATACGCAAAAATAATTGCAAAGACTCTGATATTCAGTGATGGGGATGCGGCATCCTACGGCCAAAACGCATTCTTTTATGATGCGGCTGAAGGTCTGATGACTGCGGTCATTCTATTGATTGCCGAGTTTGCGCCGCCCGAGCAGAGGCATATTGTGTCTGTATTTAAACTGATACAGGATTTGCTTGCACCAAGCGGCGTGAAGGGAAAGAACCAATTCCAACTCCTTATAGAAAAACTGCCGCCCGAACATAAAACGCGTTGGTTTGCAGGTGCCGCGCTAAACACAAGCGACCAAGCAATGGCTTCTATCATGTCGACTGCGATGTCGCGTCTTAATGCTTTTCTTGATTCGGAACTCGAACAAATTCTTTGCTTTGATACGGCGATTGATGCTGAAAAGTTCTGCTCAAGCAAGTGTGCTATTTTTATAGTCTTGCCCGAGGAAAATCCCGCAACTTATTTTATGGTGTCACTGCTTCTGCAACAGTTATACAGAGAAATACTTACCGTTGCAGACGAACACGGCGGCGCATTGAAAAACCGTGTAATGTTCTACATGGACGAGTTTGGAACTTTGCCGGCCATCAGTTCCGCCGAGATGATGTACTCTGCATCCCGTTCTCGAAAGCTGTCGCTTGTCAGCATTATTCAGTCATATAAGCAGCTTGAAAAGAATTACGGAAACGAAGGTGCAGATATTATCAAGGATAACTGTCAGGTAACTATTGCAGGCGGTTTTGCACCAACCTCCGGAACGGCTGATGAAATCTCCAAATCTCTCGGCACTCGGACTGTTATGACAGGCTCGGTCTCAAGAAGTAAAAACGATCCTTCACAGAGTCTACAAATGACCGAAAGACCGCTCATGACCGCTGACGAACTCAAATCGATGAAGAAAGGAAACTTCATAGTTATGAAGACAGGCACTCACCCATTTGTATCAAAGCTGAAGCTCTTTTTCAAATGGGGTATCGAGTTTGATACAGAGAAATACACTGTTCCCGATAAAGGTGCTCGTAAAGTATCCTATACGAACAAGGAGATTATCGAGAATAATGTGCTCGAACAATATCCGGACTCCTACTATCCGCCGTCCCGTTCCGCTCGTAGGTCTGCCTCAGGCGGACAAGCATTGTCGCAAAGCAATGAGCCTCTGTTCAGAGAACCGGAGCAGAGCGTCCGAACAGATTAAAGGTGGTGATTATTTATGGCATATTACCGCAAATTATATGATCGAGACGAACTTCCTTCAAGGGCGAAGCTCGTCTATATTTATCTTTACGACAGATGTGATACGGAAAGAAAGGCATGGCCGAGCGTTAAAACCATTGCCAAAGAGTTGTCTGTTTCCGATAAGACCGTCCGCCGAGCAATAAAGGACTTGGAAAAAGCGGGGCTTATTCGCAAGGAATATGCAAAGAGAAAAAACGGCTCGTTCACAAGCAACCGTTATTTTTTACTATGATTCGCCAAGGGGTTAGTCTGCTTACTATGTGTCAGTAGCCTTCTCCCATTTTGGTAGGCCAAGGAAGTACCCACTCTAAGATATACTACAGCAGAAGAATAGAAGACAGTAACAAAAAGAACAGCATCGGTGGATAAACCTGCCGCTGCTGTTCGGTCTTTTATTGATTATGTTTGCGATAAAACTCAACCATTAGTTTGTTGAGAATGTCTTGCTGTTGTACTGTAAGCCCCGGGCAGTTACTTGTGCCACTCTTAAACTCGTGAATCATGGCGTGTATTATTTCTTTCTGCTCGTTTGATAATCCGTCCACCGAAACCATCTCTTCCTTGTCGATACCAACAAGGTAATCAAGCGAAACATTGAAGAACACGGCAATATCAATAAGAACCTCCAATGGTGGGATTCTTGAATTATTTTCATAGGCGCACTGCATTTTTTATTTGTAGGTGACGACCCAAATCAACACCTATCAGCCGTTCCCTTTGCTTTCTGCCGAAATCTATTGCGCGAACGGATGAAATATGCTATAATATAGTGTGTATCTTTATATGCAGTATAAAAAGTGCCTTGGAGGAAAGTTATGACCGTAAGATACGATAAATTATGGAGTCTCATGAAGACAAACAAGATGAAAAAAAGTGAACTTGCAAAAGCTGCAGAAATATCTCAAAGCACAATGACAAAACTGAATCAGGACCGCGTTGTGTCTATGGATGTTATGCTCCGCCTTTGCAAAATTTTTCATTGCGATATCGGCGACATAATGGAAGTAGTTGAGGACTGAATAGTGGAGGAAAAGCAATGTTAACAGGTGCATTAAAAAATAAAGTGGATTCAATTTGGGAAATGTTCTGGACGGGCGGAATAACAAACCCCCTCGATGTCGTAGAACAGATGACTTATCTTATGTTCATTCACGATTTGGATGAGACCGATGCAAAGAGAGCAAAAAGTAGCATGATGCTTGAACTGCCTTACACAAGTATGTTTGAAGGTCATGAAGAATACAAATGGTCGTGTTTCCGTGACTATCCTGCCGAGAGAATGTACGAACTTATGCAAGGTGAGATATTCCCGTTTATCAAGAATCTTCATGGTAGCAAAGAAAGCACTTACGCAAAATATATGTCTGATGCAATCTTTAAGATTCCTACTCCCCAATTGCTTTCAAAAATTGTTGATGCAATTGATGAGATGTATCAAGAGATGGCAAAAGAAATTGAAACAGACACCAAGGGCGATGTTTACGAGAGTTTGCTCTCCAAACTTGCAACCGCGGGCGTTAACGGTCAGTTTAGAACGCCTCGCCACATCATTCGCATGATGGTAGAGATGCTTGACCCCAAACCCGATGATACAATCTGTGATGAAGCCGTTGCGTGATTGATACAAGGGTTTCTGCCCGTTTTCGTTAGGATGTTTTGAATATAAAGGAATTACCACCTTTCTCACACCGAGGGGTGTGCAAAAAAGCAGATGTCATGGCTGGAAAAAACTTGATTGCAAAAGCATTTGTAATAGATGGGTCATTAATGGGGATTTTTGCACACTCGCATAACGAAAGCAACAATCACATAACGAAAACTTCGATGTATCGTTATGCGTGTGAACACGGCATTTGTTCCCAGCGATTAGGAGTTGAGGTTCTTGAGAAGGAAGGATTGTCAGTTTGGCGAGGTGTCTGAAAAGACCAGAAAAAATATGCAGAAAATCCGTAGCAAGGATACAAGTATAGAAGTCCTGTTACGAAAACGGTTATGGCATGATGGTTACCGATATAGGAAAAACTACAAAAAGCTTCCGGGGTCACCAGACATAGCAATCACTAAATACAAAATCGCAGTGTTTTGCGACAGTGAGTTTTTCCACGGAAAAGACTGGGATAAGTTAAAAGCACGACTGGAACGTGGAAAAAACCCACAGTACTGGATACAGCATATTGAAGAAAATATGGAACGGGATCGTAAGGTTGACCAGTAGTTAGCTCTACTTGATTGGACTGTAATACGGTTTTGGGGGAAAGACATAAAGAAAGATATAGAAGGTTGCATCCAAGTTATCGAAGAAGCGGCCTTTGACAAAATGATAGAGAATGCAGGTGGTATTGATTTACCAGATGATGGGTTTTGATTCTCGGCGATATTTTGTTTCCGATTTTCGCCGAGAGTTTTTTACACAGAATATTCGCATATACGCTTATATGCGGAAAATATGGGCCCACTCACATTGAAAATTCAAAAAATACGGTTCTCCAAAAATTCCGCAAAAAAGTGTAATTTCTCTATTGCCCTTTTCGCAGGAGTGTGATATGATATGTACATCATAACGATTGGAGGTTCATGCATGGTTGATACCAAAGCGAAAAAGCTGTCCTATGACGAGTTGTTCAATTCGACCACGATGTTTTATATCAATGACAGCTGCGAAGAATCTATAAGGAAAACTATTGATGCCCAGACAGCGGATATCCTTGTGGGATTGAAGACCATAACCAGCAAGGAAACGCTTAAACAGTATATCATTGACCATAAGGACTCATTGGATCGACTTACATCTGTTGCCGAAATATCAGAAGAAAGATTCAAACGTATGGTGTCAATGATAAGAAAAGACCGTGGTTTTGTTTTCGCTACCGAATGGGGATTAAGCAAGATTCGTTCAGCGATGATGGAAAGCCCTGCAATGATGGAAAGCGTTTTGAATCTTATATGGGACGGAAAGCACGATCCTAAAATGCAAGCATGTATCCCGCCGTTCTATTTAGAGAACATGGCCATGGATGATAGTACACTTGCAAAAATTCAGGATGAGAGTAGCGTTCGCCAACTTGTAAAGCGGGGGTTAGAGGGCACCTACAGTAATATGATTGGTGATGCGATTCTTGCAGATATCGAAAAAGAACTTAAAAGAGTATGTGCTAAACATGGACTTGAATATCAAAAAAACGTCCGCGTTCCCAAGCTGGATCGGGCAGTAAGCTTTGTTCTGGAGTCCCCTAACAAGCCGAAACTTATACTTGATGTTTCTTATAGCGTAACGACTTCAAGTAGCCAGGGGAGCAAGAAAGAGGCAGCAAGGAAAACAGAAGCTGTAATTAAAGCTGAACGTGAAGCGGGAAACAACATTATCTTTGTAAACTTCTTGGATGGTGCTGGTTGGATTGGCAGACAGGCCGATCTTAGAGAAATCCATAGGTGTTCTGATTATGTTTTGAACTTTCAGAACATGGGACTCCTGGAAGATATCATTGATGCACATATTGACGAATTATAAACACGGAGGGTTTAGGATATGAACGCTACTGAAAGAAAAGCAAAGTTGAAGGAGTTTACCGATCATCCGGAAAAAGCTTGCCGGACTGGTATTCCTATCACATATCACGGCAGTATCATTACTCTGGATGCTTATGAGATTCCTCTCGAGTATTTGGTTTATAATCCTTACAACGGAAGAATCGGAAGTGTCGTTAAGTCTTATGAACGACAGAACCATCAGCTTAACCCGGAGGATCCGGGTGATAAGCGTATTATTGAGAAATTCCTGTGGGATTCAAAGCCAGAAGCAAATAAGAAAACGAAGGAGCGATTACTGAAGGAGCATCAGCAGAGGCACGGAATTGTGACTGCGGATGGCATGATTATTGATGGTAATCGCCGCGCAAGTTTGCTGAACAACATAATGGCCGATGAAAGTATACCATTTAACGAAAAAGGACACTGCCAGTATTTCATAGCCATTATCCTTCCCGAAGGTGCAGACAAGAAGGAGATTCTTGCGCTGGAAACCACTTACCAGATGGGCGAAGACGCAAAAGTCGATTATAATCCTATCGAAAAGTATCTGAAGTGCAAGGACTTGAAAGATGCCGGTTTTACCGATGATGATATTGCAGGGATGATGGATTGCAAACCGGGAGAAGTACGGACCATGCTCTCTGCACTTCGCCTAATGGACGAATATCTGGACGAGTATGGCTATTCAGGTATGTACACACAGTTGGATAAAAGTGAAGATTCGTTCCTTAAGCTGGATTCAGCACTTAAGAAATACAAGGCGGGCGTTGCCTCAATGTGGGCGTATGATCCCGAGGCGGATGTTGCAGACTTGAAGTTGATCGCATTCGACTACATAAGAGCCAATTTTGAGCAGACTCTCTTCCGAGATATTATATCGGTGCCGTCTGCAAAAAAACCGGCTGCCAGCTTCTTTTCAAAGCAAGAGGTCTGGGAGCAGTTCCGTGACCAACACTTCGCT
>CAVJCN010000089.1:0-6818 GCA_963647945.1 Absicoccus sp.
GCTCTGTTGTAATCGATGAGGTCGTTGAGAAAAGTACAGGTGTATACAACTCGGTTAAGGAAGCGGCACAAGATAAGTATTACGAATTTAAGGCAAAAAAAGACGCCCTCGCAAACGCAGATGAATGTGACGATGCGGACGGCGATTTAGAAGAAGATTCCGAGGAAGCAACCGCAACCGAGGAAGAAAAGGCTTGCGAGGCAGCGGCAGATGCTGCAAGCATACAAGAATAAGACAAAGAAAGATAGGTAGGTTTTCAGAATGAGCGATGTAAAAAGAGAAGCAACAATGGATAAAGTGGTAGCGCTTTGCAAGAACAGAGGATTCGTATATCCGGGTTCCGAGATATACGGAGGCCTTGCAAATACATGGGATTACGGCCCTTTAGGCGCGGAGCTGAAGAACAATATTAAAAAAGCATGGTGGAGAAAGTTCGTGCAGGAGTCCAAGTACAATGTAGGGCTTGATGCCGCCATACTGATGAACCCACAGACCTGGGTAGCATCCGGCCATGTGGGAGGATTCTCGGATCCCCTTGTAGACTGCAAATCCTGTAAATCCAGATTCAGAGCAGACAAGCTCATCGAGGATTTCCACAAGGCAAACGATATGCCTGAAATCGTTGTTGACGGCTGGAGCAACGAAGAGCTGGAAAATTACATCGCAGAGCATAACATTCCGTGTCCCGACTGCGGAAAGACGGACTTCACAGGAATCCGTCAGTTCAACCTGATGTTCAAAACATTCCAGGGAGTAACGGAAGATTCAAAGTCCGAGCTTTACCTCAGACCTGAAACCGCACAGGGCATTTTCGTAAACTTCAAGAATGTGCAGAGAACTTCCCGCAAAAAAGTTCCTTTCGGTATAGGACAGATCGGTAAGTCTTTCCGTAACGAAATCACGCCGGGAAACTTCATTTTCCGTGTGCGGGAGTTTGAACAGATGGAGCTGGAATTTTTCTGCGAGCCGGGAACCGACCTTGAATGGTTCAATTACTGGAGGAGCTTCTGCCATAACTGGCTGCTTTCTTTGGGAATTCAAGACGAAAACCTGAGACTTCGCGACCACAGCCCTGAGGAGCTTTGCTTCTATTCAAAGGCGACTACGGACTTCGAGTTCAAGTTCCCATTCGGCTGGGGCGAGCTTTGGGGTGTTGCCGACCGTACGGACTACGACCTGACCCAGCACCAGAACACCTCGGGACAGGATATGACCTATTTCGACCAAGACAAGAACGAACACTACATTCCGTATGTAATCGAGCCGTCCCTGGGAGTTGAAAGAAGCGTGCTGGCGTTCCTTTGCAACGCATATACGGAAGAAGTCCTCACCGATGCAAAGGGCAATGAAGATGTTCGCGTGGTAATGAAATTCCATCCGGCTCTGGCACCGTACAAGGCGGCGGTACTGCCTCTTGCAAAGAAGCTGGCACCTGTCGCAGAGCCGATTCACGAAGAACTTTCAAAGTATTTCATGGTTGACTATGACGCTGCGGGCTCCATCGGCAAGAGATACAGACGAGAGGACGAAATCGGAACGCCGTTCTGCATTTGCGTGGATTTTGACACCGAAACAGACGGCTGCGTAACCGTTCGGGACAGAGATACCATGGAACAGGTAAGGATTCCTGCAAGCGAGGTTCGCGGATATATCGAAGAAAGACTTGCTTTCTAAAAGACTTGCTTTCTAATCGAAGAAACGGAGAAATATGAAGAAATTTATATATTCATTCAATGAGGGTTCCAAAGAAATGCGGAGCCTTCTTGGCACTAAAGGGGCAAATCTTGCGGAACTGATGCAGATCGGCCTTCCGGTGCCCTTCGGATTTACCGTCACAACGGAGGCCTGCGAGGCGTTTTACGAAAACGGCCGCAAACTGACCGAAGAAATAGAGGCGGAGATCTGCGAGAAAATAGCGGAACTGGAAACGGTGACGGGAAAAACCTTCGGTGGAGGAGAAAATCCCCTGCTTGTTTCGGTGCGAACCGGGGCGGCTGTATCTGTTCCGGGGCTTGCGGAAACGATTCTGAATGTGGGGATGAACGATGATACCTTTGAGGCTCTTTGCCGCCTGACGGGAAACAGGGAGTTTGCGGAGGACACCTATTGCAGATTTAAAAAAATGTATAGGGATATTGTCACCTGCGGAGAAAGTGAAACTGCGCCACAAGACGCGAGGCAGCAGCTCCTTTGCGCCGTAAAAAATGCTTTCCTTTCCTGGAACAGCGAAGAAGTCCGGGGCTATCTCAAAAAACACAATATAGGCCCCGAAGAAGCCCGGGGAGTGGCGGTGAGCGTTCAGGCCATGGCATTCGGCAACCTTGGAAATGAATCCGCCGTAGGCGTTGCGGCGACCCGAAACTGCAAGACCGGTGAAAAGAAATTAACAGGTAGCTTTACTGTAAAAGCCCAGGGCAGAGCCGTCCAAAAGGGCGAAAAGATAAAGGACATAGCAAATCTTTTGGAGGATTTTCCGAAAGTATATGAGAGCCTTGGGAAAATTGCAGAAATTCTGGAACATCATCACAAGGATGTTCAGACCGTGGAATTTACCGTAGAAAACAATAAACTGAACATAATACAGGCATATACGGCGGAAAGAACCCCTGCCGCCGCCATGAAAATAGCGACAGATATGGTTTCCGAGGGGTTAATCACCCCTAAAACCGCTATTCTCAGACAGAACGCCGAGGATATGCAGGAACTCGTTGCCGAGATAAGAAAGGCAAGGCAGGGAAGCGAAGCCGGTGCCTTGGCTGAAATCCCAATCGCCAGGCCGGCAGCCGAAACCGAAGCCGCCGCCAAGCCGGCAGCCCCAGCCGGGCTCTCAGCCGAGAAGGGGCTAACAGCCGAAACCGAAGCCCCATCCGAGCCCGCAGCCGAAAGCGAACTGGAAAGGAGCTACAAGGCTCTTATGGAGTGGGCAGACGAGGTGCGGGAGCTTAAGATAAGGGTAAACGCGGACAGCGAAGCCGATGCGGCAGAGGCGGTTTTGCTGGGAGCCGAGGGTATCGGACTTTGCAGAACCGAGAATATGATTTCGGCTAGCGGCAAAATGCCTCAGCTTCAGGAAATCCTTTTGACGGAGGCCTCGGAAAAGCGGAGAGATATGCTCCACAGCCTTAAGATAGAGCAGCGAAGCGCCTTTGAAAAACTTTATCGGGCGATGGGAGAAATGCCGGTCACCATAAGGCTTTTGGATATTCCGGTCACAATGCCGGAAATCACGAAGATGCAAACCGAGGCGGTTTTAGAGGCTGCTTTAAAGGTTGGCAGGGAAACAGAGCGAGAGATGGAAATAGAGCTTCTGGTGCCTATGATAAGCACCTTAGAGGAGTTTAGGCGGGTTAAAAATACCATAACCGAGGCGCTAAAGTCCTGCACAGGGGACTCGGATAAAAAGCCGAATGTTTTGATCGGAGTAATGATAGAAACCCCGAGAGCCGCCCTTATAGCGGACAAAATCGCCGCAGAGTGCGATTTCTTCTCCTTCGGCACAAACGACCTGACCCAGATGGTATTCGGCATTTCACGAAAGGATGCCACATCAGAGGTTGTGGAAAATTATGTTGAAAAGGGAATACTAAGGGAAAATCCTTTTGAAACCCTGGATATCGACGGAGTGGGACGGCTCATGAAGTTTGCGGCTACCGCCGGAAAGCATACGAAGCCGAGGCTTAAACTTGCAATCTGCGGAGAGCAGGCATCGGACGCAAGAAGCATTGATTTCTGCCATCAAATCGGCATGAACTACATTTCATGCACACTGGAAAGAGTGCCGGCGGCGAAGCTGGCGGCGGCTCAGGCGGCGGTGAGAAGCGAGGTGCGGGAGATATGATTTCCTTTAGCGGAGCAAATATCGGCAGCCTGCTAATGACCCTGCTTATAGCCATGACTCCGGTGCTGGAGCTTAGGGCGGCTATCCCTGCGGGAGTCATCGCAGGCCTTGACCTTAGGCTGGTGGTGATAACGGCGATAATCGGAAATCTCATACCCATTCCCTTCATCATCGTATTTATACGGCGGATTTTCAAGTGGATGCAGACCAAAAGCGAAAAACTGGCGCAGCTGGTAAAACGCATGGAAGATAAAGCAGACAGTAAAAAAGACAAGGTTCTCAAATACGAATTTTGGGGACTGATGCTCTTTGTGGCGATTCCCCTCCCGGGAACGGGAGCATGGACAGGTGCCCTGATTGCGGCGATGCTGGATATGCAGCTGAAACGGGCATTTCCTGCCATCGCGGCGGGAGTCGTTATTGCGGCGATCATCGTAACCGTAGCAACCTACGGGGTAGCCTCGTTGGTGGTATAGGAGGCTAGTTTTGTGTTAAAATTGTTTTATTTTTTAAGAAGGTAAGGTTTGAACTGAAGTTTGGCGAATTGGCTTTTTGCTGCTTTTCCGCGGGAAATAGCCAATTTTTTCGTTGTTTTTGGTACATTTTTTTGGCTTTTTTAGAGGATATGACGATTTTGTCCAATTTCGGACAAAATCTACCGAATATTTTAACAGTTCAGGGAAAAAGAGGAAAGAAAATTGGCTTTTTTTAAAGAATCCTCAGAAAAAGCCAATTTCAAGATTGTATGCACCGCCGAAAACTCCAACTTTTTCGCAGCGGGCCCGGAGGAATCCCAGCGGGCAGCAGGGTGACCAGCAGGCCCGGAGGAATCGCGGCGGACAGCGTGGCGAGCAAAGCGGCAAGGAACGGAGTGTACATGAAGTACATGAGTACCGCAGCACGCTGTAGCCAACAACGCCACAGGTATGGCAAATTAAATAAGTTCTTTATCCAGAAGAAAATCGATCACATTTATGTTCAAAATGCCATTCTCATCATACCAACGCTTCCCGATATCTTTTCGGACTACGATTTTGGGGAAAGAGTCGCCGGTGAGAGCAAAGGGTCGAAGCTCCGTTTCCGCTTTTTCATCGTTAGGCATAGCGTAAGCCGACTGGATATAGGTTCGCTTTCCACCTGAGGTTACCACAAAATCAATTTCTCGCGGAGTGCGAACCGAATTTCCGTTTTTGTTAACGGCTCGCGCATATACAACACCCACATCAACGGAAAACTGCCTGATAGCAAGCTCATTGTATATGATGTTTTCCATTATATGGGTCATCTCCTGCTGCCGAAAGCCTATCCTGGCGTTTCTCAGCCCTATGTCTTCACTATAGTATTTGTTTGGAGAGTCAAAATAGGATTTCCCTTTTACAGCATATCGCTTGCTTTCCGAAAAAAGGAACGCGTCTTCCAAATGTCCGATATAGGCGCGAATCGTATTGGCAGACACATTGCCGCCCTGTTTAGATTTCAGAGCGTTTGCAATTTTCGTCGGATTTGTTAAGGAGCCAACCGATGAGCAAAGGAGATCCAAAATTTGTTCCAATACATCCTGCCGTTCAATTCTCTTGCGCTCGACAATATCCTTGATGTACACCTCCGAGAAAAGGGACTTGAGGTAATTCATCTTGGCTGCATCGTCGGGTCTTGACAAAATAAGGGGCATTCCGCCATAAAATGCATAATCATCAAAGGCTTCGTGCTTGTCGCCCTGCACCGCAGAATAGTACTCGTCAAAGCTAAGGGGGTGTACCCTTATTTCATCACTTCGCCCCCTAAACTCGGTAAGAATATCGCTGGAAAGCATTTTGGAATTGCTTCCTGTCACATAAACATCTAAATTGGGCAGGCTTCGCAAATCGTTGAGGGCATCGTAAAATGTGATTTTCTTGCCCTCCGGATTGTAAGGGTTCGCTACCTCATCAGACATTTGTATTTCGTCAACGAAAAGATAATATTCCTCTTTGCTGTTTTCCACTTGTTCCCGCACATAGGACGAGAGAAGGAGAGGATTGCGGTATTTAATATCCCGCGCAAGATCAAGCTCAATCATAATAATCTGATTTTCTTTTACGCCGTTTTGAAGCAAATAATCTCTGTATATGTTTTTTAGAAGATAGGATTTCCCGCACCTTCTGATGCCTGTAATTACTTTCACCAAGCCGTCAAAACGATAGGAAATCAACTGTTTAAGGTATGTGTCGCGCTTAATTTCCATAGGGCTGCCTCCATTTCATTGAAAATTTCCGCCCATAAAGGCTTTCTTGCTCAATATTATACCTTTTTTCTTTTTCCCCTTCAAGTAGCTATCGGAAATTTTTATTTATACCGCGGTCATTGAAATTTTTATTTATACACCCCGCTAAGCCCCTGAGCTGCGACTCTCTTTCGGATGGTCTTTATATCTGTGGTATATAGCTGCCTGTCTTTCATTCGCTGAAAATATGTACCCCCGGCAAAGGTCAGCCTCTTTTTATAGCCCTCTTCGGTTCCCAAAAGCTCATTTGCAAAGCCGATCATGTCCCCTACAGCAAGCTCCGGCGGCAGCTCCAGAAGCGGCTTACCCTCCGCCAGCATCGCCCCATTGTGTCCGGCGAGGGAACCTGTGGTTATGGCTTCGGTATGCCCCACAAAGAAGCCGGATTTTTCGCCGCCCAGCAGGAGATTCCCGATTCCATCTGCCCGCATATATTCGTCCCGAAGTCCCACGGACATATAGCGAAGGGAATTTCCCTTGCCCCCGGCATATGGGTCGGCAAATCGGGCATTTTCAAAGCCTTCCAGCTTGCGAAGTTCTGCCAGGTCAAAGTGCGATGTCATCAGTTTCGCATATCCGGTGTCTATTAAAATAATATTCTCCGCAAAGGAGTCCAGCGCATACTGCTGGCAAACCTTTTGCCCCAGCTTATCTCTGTCCACCATTTCCTCCGGCAGTGGGATAACCGCAAATCCCTCCTTGTTTAGCTTCTTTTGA
>CAVJCN010000090.1:0-6773 GCA_963647945.1 Absicoccus sp.
GTAGCCATCTGCGATGTATATGATTTGAGCCGCAATATAGTCCATCTGCAAGATCGCCAGCATCAGCAGCGCCGCCGCGCTCACAAAGCACACCACCTGTTTGGCATTTGATTTTTGTTGCATGATTTTTTCCTCCAAAATATCCATAATGTATATAAAAATGTTTCGTAAACGGTTTCGTTATGCGCCCCCGAAGGAAAAGGCAATTCCAACGGCTGCCGAAAAGGCTATAAAGACCACCGGATGCAGGTTTTTTGTGGGTTTTATGCCTCGGGTTAGAACCAGCAGCACCGCTGCAAGGACGAAAGCCTTGATATTGAAAAGCTCGGTGAGGGTGCCTGTTTTTTCGTATAAATCCGTGTTTAGAAAAGTCAGCTCGCACACCAGAATCCCTGCCGCCGCAATCAGCCCCGCAGATGCCGGTCTGAGGCCGTAAAAAGCCCCGGATACCAGCTTGTTTTCGCGAAATTTACCGATGACAGCCATTACGATGATGACGAAAATCACACCGGGGATCACCACTCCCAAGGTCGCCGCAAGAGCTCCGCTGATGCCGCCTACCTCGTAGCCCACATAGGTCGCCATGTTGATGCCGATGGGCCCCGGCGTTGACTCTGAAATCGCCAGCATATCAGCGATCTGCGCATTTGTGCACCAGCCGGTTTCTTCTGCCATATCCTGTATAAAGGGCAGGGTCGCCATGCCGCCACCCACCGCGAAAAGTCCGATTTTTAAAAATTCAAGGAAAAGCCTTATTTGTATCATTTCGCCGCGCCTCCTTTTTCGGTGCCTGCCCCAGGCTTCGTATCCTCCGAGGCCTGGCAGGACTTTGTTAAAGAGGGCTTCGCAGGCTTTGAGTTCGCAGGCTTCGAGGTCGCGGGCTTTGTGTCGGAAGCGCCGGAAGCACCGCAAGCGGAAAGCATGGTAATCGCAATCCCCAGCAGCGCCGCGGCCACAACGAATATGATCGGAGTCACATCAAGGAAAAGAGAGGCAAGGAGCACACCGATGAAAATCAGCAGACATTTAAAGTCCGCGATCGCGCTTTTCCAAAGCTTCATAACGGCATTAAAAATCAGCACGCACACGCAAACTCTGATTCCTGCAAAAGCATTTTTTACCGCGGAATAGTCCGCAAAGGATTTGAGAATCGAGGCGATAATCGTTATGATCACGAAAGAGGGAGCCGCCGCCCCCAGTGCGGCAAACACTGCGCCTGCGGTTCCTTTTTTGTTTTTTCCCACGAAAGCCAGGGTGTTTACCATGAGAATCCCCGGAAGGCACTGGGAAAGGGCATAGTAGTCCAAAATCTCCGCCTCCGTGTTCCAACCCTTGCTCTCAACTATTTCTCTTTGCAAAATCGGCAGCATCGCATAACCGCCGCCGAAGGTCAAGGCTCCCACCTTCGCGGAAGCTACGAAAATCTCAAACAGTTCTTTCATCTATTCCCCTTTGATGCCTTGTTTCTTGTGTGTCCGGCTTCTATCCTATCTGCCGCCCAGATTCATTATGGCTTCTTCCAGCTTTGCAGGCTCCGTAATGGTGTTTACCATGCCCCGGAAAGCCGCCGAGCCCGGCTGGCCTTTTAGATACCAGCCCACATGTTTTCGCATTTCCCGAACCGCCGCGTACTCGCCCTTTAGCGAAAGGGTGTCCCGAAAATGCCGCAGCATCATGGCTTTTTTCTCTTTGAGGCTTGGGGGCGGCGGAAGCTCTTCCCCCAGGTAGGCTGCGTTAAGCTCCCGGAAAATCCAGGGATTTCCCAGGGCACCCCGACCCACCATTACGAAATCGCAGCCGGTTTCTTCCATCATGCTCAGGGCCGAGGCGCCGTCCGTCACATCGCCGTTTCCGATGACCGGAATGGATAATGCGCGTTTAACGGCGGATATGACGGAGCGGTCCGCCCGCCCGCTATAAAACTGCTCACGGGTACGGGCGTGGACCGCGACCGCGGCGGCTCCCGCCGCCGCGGCGGCGCCGGCCACCTCCACGGCATTCACCGACTTTTCATCCCAGCCTGCCCTGATTTTCACCGTTACCGGCTTGCCGGCACATTTTACCGCAGCTTCCACGATGTCAAACACCAGCTGCGGGTTCTTCATCAGTGCCGAACCCTCGCCGTTTTTTACCACCTTCGGCACGGGACAGCCCATGTTGATATCTAAAATTGCATTGCTTCTGCCTGCCAGTTTTTCTGCCGCAAAAGCCATGATTTCCGGCTCATGGCCGAAAATCTGGTATGCCACAGGCTCCTCGCCATCTAAGATTTCGAGGAGCCTGCCTGTGTTTTTATCTTTGAACCAAAGCCCCTTTGCGCTGACCATTTCGGAATACACAAGCCCCGCTCCCATTTCACGGCAAATGCGGCGAAATGGGCCATCGGTGATTCCTGCCAAAGGTGCCAGCAAAAAAGGGCTGTCAAGTTCTACATTACCTATTTTTAAAGTTTCATTTTTCATATATTTGTATAATTTGCCATCTACGCTGTTTCGGCTCCGTTTTGTTTTCTGCTTCGGTTTCGCAGCTATTACTTCTTGGCATTTTCCATTCTCTGGAGCGCCAGGGCAATGGTAAGCCCCGGAATTACACGATTCCCGGTGATTTCCGCCCCCAGAAGATCGTTGATCTTTTTGAGCCTGTACTGAACGGTGTTGGTATGTATGCCCATAAACTCCGCCGTCTTGCTGCTGTTCATCCCTGCGTCAAGGGCAAAGGTTTCCAGAGTTTCAAGAAGCTGTCTTGCCTTGTTGTCCCCTTCTTTTCTGAAAGGATCCAGAAGATCCATGTAGTTTTTCTTGAGGTGGCCCCCCTGAACCTGAATATTGATACAGTTGCTCACAAGGGCAAGCTCATACTTGGAAAATACTCTCTTGTAAGGGAAAATATTCTCCACAAATGCCCAGGTTTCGCCGATGAGCCTGAAGCCGTCCCCGGCTCCTTCGATGCGATCGACTCCCGTCACATGGAAAATGCGGACGGACTTGTTTTCTTTAAGCCTGTCGAAGAAGGAAATGCAAACTCCCATTTCCGAGGTTTCCTCGTCTTGTGCAAGTTTTTCGCCCCGCAAAAGCACCGCATAGCTTTCGTCGTCCTCGGTTATCTTGATTATATCAAGCAAGCCTTTCTCCAAATATTCGTCGATAACCTCGTCTGCTCTGCCGGTTTCGATGCCCCTGGCATAGAGCACGGACAGAATATCCGAGGCACGAATCCCCGCTTCCTCCCGCAGGGAATAGGCAAGGCTCTTGTTCCCACGAATAAGGGCTTTGACAAGCTCCGCTTTCGCGTCCCGCTCCGGAGTGAACTTCCACATTCCCATGGCAAGCTCTATTATTTCGGCGAGCTTTGTGATTTCCCCCGCCGAGTAATTGTCATCGTTATCCACGATGAAGAGATAATATTTTTCGTTGTTGAGATAAAGAAGTCCCCAGTAAGTCAGCACCCCGTTTATCTCGATGAGGCTGTAAATATGTCCCAGGTTAAGAGCCACCTCTCTGCCCCGGCGGATCACCTCGTTAATCGTAGCCTGATGCCGGGTTTCCACCGTGAAAACCGGGTTAAATTCCTCGCTGAGAAGCACCACCTGAAAATCGTTGTTTACCGCTGCTTCGTGCAAAGCCTGCTGGAAGTTGGCGTGTTTTTCAAAGTTAAGCAGGTGAAAAATCGTATTATTGATGAGGCTGTTCTTGAAGTTGTTGCCGTAAAGCACCTGTTCCATGACCTCGGCGATAATCTTCGCGTAGTCCATTCCCTCGCCGTCCACCATGAGGAGCAGGGGAATCCCTGCCGAATCAGCCGCCGCGGTAACTTCCTTATTAACAGGCCGCATACTCTTTTCCCGCTGAAAAACCACGATTGCGGGAACGCCTGCTTTTGCAAGCTCCCGAATGGTTTCGCACTGGGCCGCTGTGTCTTTCTTCATCCCCGCAAAGGTGGTCAGAATCATGGTTTCGCTGTTTCCGTTGCAGGCAACAGCCTCCTCGGGAGTTTCCGCATCCATTACGGATACCGCCTTCACCCGGTTGTCCATATTTTTCTCCCCGGCAAGCACGATGCACTTTCTGAACGAATCAAGCTGTAAACAATCCTTAACTGTTACTTTCATCCTTTTCCTCTTCTTCCTGAGGCTCTTCTCCCTCAGGTTCTTCTTCCTGAGGTTTACCCTCTCTCTGAGGCTCGCCTGCCTCCCGGGCCTCATCATCTTCTAAATAATCGGAGTCGTATTTCTCAAGCTCTTCTATGAGTTTGCGCTCCTCTTCCTTTCTCAGCTCTTCGCTTTCTCTAGCTTCCTTTTCGTCCTGGGCTTTCTTTTCCTCATCGGCCTTTTCAACGCTTTCTTTCAAAGCCTCAGCCGTGATCTTGCCGGTGTAAAGCGCCTCAAATTGTTCGCCGTCAATGGTTTCAACATAAAGCAAAGCCTTCGCGATGTTTTCGAGGATTTCGTCATGCTCTGTCAAAATGCGCATAGCCTCTTCATAAGCCTCATCCACCAGTCTTTTGATTTCTTCGTCAATCTCGCAGGCTGTATGTTCGGAATAATTTTTGTGGGCGGTAAAATCGTTGCCCAGGAAAACTTCATCGTCACCGCCGTAACTTACTGCGCCGAGTTTATCGCTGAATCCGTATTTTGTAACCATTTCGCGGGCAATTTGGGTAGCCTGTTTGATATCTCCGGATGCGCCGATGGAAATATCTTCGAGTTTAAGTTTTTCCGCAACTCTGCCGCCCATACAGGAAACGATGTGATTGTACATCGATGTCTTGGTATCGAAGAGCCTGTCGTCCTCCGGAAGATACATTGTATATCCGCCGGCTCTTCCTCTCGGAATGATCGTAACTTCGTGAATCGGCATATGCTTAGGCAGCGACCTTGCAACGATTGCGTGACCTGCCTCGTGGTATGCCGTGAGCTTCTTTTCTTCATCGGAAACCACCTTGGATTTCTTCGCAGGGCCCATCTGCACCTTACGGATAGCCTCCTCTATTTCTTCCATTCTAATAAAGCGTCCGTTTCTGCGGGCCGTAATCAGCGCCGCTTCGTTCAGGACATTTTCCAGATCCGCAGGGGTAAATCCCATGGTTCTTCTTGCCAAAATCTTCGGCGTAACATCCTCTGCAAGGGGTTTATTCTTTGCGTGAACTTTGATAATCTCCTCTCTGCCCTTGACATCCGGAATACCGATCACAACCTGTCTGTCGAATCTTCCCGGTCTTAAAAGAGCAGGGTCCAGGATGTCCGGTCTGTTGGTAGCCGCCAAAATTATAATGCCCGAATTTTCCGAGAATCCGTCCATTTCAACCAGAAGCTGGTTCAAAGTCTGTTCTCTTTCGTCATGTCCGCCGCCGATTCCTGCGCCTCTCTTGCGCCCCACAGCATCGATTTCGTCTATGAAAATGATGCAAGGAGCGTTTTTCTTTGCCTGTTCAAAAAGATCTCTTACTCTGGAAGCGCCTACGCCTACGAACATTTCAACGAAGTCCGAGCCGCTGATGGTAAAGAAAGGCACTCCCGCTTCCCCTGCCGTTGCTTTGGAAATGTAGGTCTTACCTGTTCCCGGAGGGCCTACAAGGAGAATGCCTTTCGGGATTCTGGCTCCCAGTTCTTTGTATTTTCTCGGGTCTTTCAGGAAATCCACAACCTCCGAAAGCTCCTGTTTTTCTTCTTCAAGTCCCGCAACATCCTTAAAGGTAATCTTTTTATCCCCGCCTTTGACCATCTTTGCCCTGGACTTGCCAAACTGGAAGGCTTTTCCGTTTCCTCCCTGATTCATCATGATGTAGAAAAGGAATACCAGCGCCCCGATCATTATTATGTTCGGGATCAATGACCACAGCCATGAGCTTGTATCCGGCTTCGGACTGGAGAAGCTCTTTAATGTGCCTTTTTCCATTTGGTCAAAAATGTATGTTTCTTCCAGCCAATTTATTTCAATTACCGATGGGGCATAGGCGTAAACGATGGAATTTTCGCTGATTACGCCTCGAAGAGTCGTGCCCTCTATTGAAATTTCGCTGAGTTTTTCTTCTTTTACCAATTCTGTAAATTGTGAGAAGGAAACTTCCTTAAGACTTATCTGATCCGTGCCCATGTAGGACTTGCAAAAATAAGCAAAGGACACCACGAGGGCAAAAATCAGTATATATACAGTTATGTTTTTTGAGAAATTTTTCACTTCGTTCCCCTTTCGTTTTGTTTATATCAACAAATATTCCGTAGTATTCTACCATAAATTTTATAAAATTTCAAGAATTAATATTATTTCTGCGTTGTCTTGTTCCGCGCTGTCCTTTGGGATTTTTGCAGATTTTTGCTCTTGGAAATCCTGCGGTCTGAACTCTGCGGAAAACCTGCCTTTCCTCCTGTACCCCTCCGATGTAAAATAGGGTGACGGAAGTACCCACAAAATTTTATTTCCGTACGCCAGCAGGTCGATTTCGTCACGCTTGTTCTTGGGAACCTTTGCGTCCACGAAAAAATCCTGCAATTTTTTGTGTCGGACGGATGTGGCTGTCGCTCTGCCCTCGGCGTTCACGGTGTCCGGAGCAGCAGCCTCCGCACTTCCGCTAAAAGCACCGCCCCCTGCAATGGCAATCACATCCCCGTCCCGGCGCTTTCTCACACAAATGAAATCCTTTGCTTCCCTTGGTATGGCGAAAACGCCCACCATAGAGTGTCCGCCTTTGGCCTGTAATTCGCCATTCAAGCTGCTCTCCAAGCCGCCCGTCAAAACCGTATCCCCTCCGGCCGCAGATTCCTTAGCCGCATACTC
>CAVJCN010000091.1:0-6772 GCA_963647945.1 Absicoccus sp.
CATAATATGCAGGCAACTACCGCTATGCCCAGTAGGATTCCCACGCCGACATACTTTCCGTTTTCTACCATGGTGCCGATGAGCAGGCAGCCGATCATCCCCGGCAGCCTTCCTACTGATGCCAGTAAAATAAAGGGCTTAAAGCGCATTTCAGAGGCTCCGGCGGCGTAACTGAGAATATCCTTGGGGATTCCCGGTATTAAATAAAGGAAGAATATAAGCGTATAGGCTTGCTTGGAATTTAGCCGTTCAATATAATAAGACATTTTTTTCTCACCGAAGAAAATGTGCAGAAAATCCCGGCCGAGAAGTCTTGCAAGCATAAAGGACAGTCCCGTACCGATGACGGCCCCCACCATTGCATACAGCAAGGCATTCCAAAATCCGAAGAGATATCCCGCCGCCACCTGAAAAACCTGCCCCGGAATTACGCTTATCACGATTTGTATTATTTGGAAAGCAATATAGATCAACGCCGACTCGCTCTTGTAACTGTTAAGAAATTCAACGATTTTATCTATATCACGGAAACCCCGTAGCCATTCAAGCTTGAAAAAATACAGATACAGCGGTATTCCTACTACGATAAGAACAAGCAGGGAGATCTTTATCACGGAAAGAATAAGCCTCGCACGCTGATTTTTCTCGGTTGTTTTTATATTCTCAATGCCTGCGCTTAATTTTTGCCTTTGTTCTTCTTTTTTGCGTTTTCTTTTGGTGCTATCCATTTTTTCCCCTGATTTATTTTGCCCCTGATTTATAATTTATGATTTATCTCTAAAGTTTCCTTCCGGTTTTCCCTGATTTGAGTTTAAAGTGTGATCAAGCCTTTTTTGTAAAGGGTATCGATGGATTTAATTACCCCGAATTTTGAATGTTCGTAGGTAAGTCCACCCTGAAAATACGCGATATACGGCTCGCGCATCGGCCCGTCTGCGGAAAGCTCGATGGTGGAGCCTTGAACAAAGGCTCCCGCCGCCATGATGACCTGATCCTCGTAGCCAGGCATATCTCCCGGAACCGGCATGGCAAAGCTGTCAACGGGAGCCGCCGCCTGAATCCCCTCACAAAATGCGATCATCTTATCCGGAGCGTTAAATTTTATCGACTGAACGATGTCCGAGCGATTTTCCGCGGTTTTCGGCGAAACTTCAAACCCAAGTTTTTCATATGCTTTTCCGCAGAGTATCGCACCTTTCAACGCAGCGTTTGCAGCTCTGGGTGCCGTGAAAAAGCCCTGAAGCATCGTCCGGGTCTGCCCGTAAGTCAGTCCGCACTCCCCTCCTATTCCGGGACAGGTCATGCGATACTGAACCTGATCGACTAAATCCTGTCTGCCGGCAATATAGGCACCGCTTAGCACGATACCGCCGCCGGGGTTTTTAATCAAAGAAGAAGCCATGATGTCCGCTCCCACATCCGTGGGCTCCTTCGTATCGAGAAACTCACCGTAGGAATTGTCCACCATCCTGATAATATTTGGATTTACCGCCCGGATTTCCTGCATCAGCTTCTGGATTTCCTCCATGGTAATTGCTTTCCTCCAGGAATACCCCGTGGCACGCTGGGCGGTTATCATCTTCGTTTTGCTTGAAATTGCAGCCTTTACGCCCTCTATATCTATGGAACCGTCCGGAAGCAGATCCACCTGTTTGAAGGTAACTCCGTAGTCCCTAAGTGAACCGTTTCCCGGCATATAATTTGTAAGTCCGATTACCGTCTGCAAGGTATCGTAGGGCTCTCCGGTGGCGTAAATCAGTTCATCTCCGGGTCTTAAAATCCCCAGAAGCACCGTTGCAAGGGCATGAGTTCCGTTTACAAAGGTCGTCCGAACCAGCGCCCCGTCGGTATGGAAAACATCCGCAAACACCGCTTCTATGGCATCCCTTCCCGCATCATCGTATCCGTATCCGGTTTGCCAACCGAAATGCATATCGCGAATCCTGTTTTTTTGGAAAGCAGCCAAAACCTTGTACTGGTTGTAAGCCATAATGTCATCAAGCCGCGCAAACTCGCCCAGAACCTCCTTCTCAGCTTCCTGCACGATTTCCGTTACCTTTGGTTCTATATTGAACTCTTTTGTTAAAAATTGAGCCGTTTTTTCGTATTGCATATTATTTTTCTGTCCTTTCTACTTCCCATTCCATGCCTCTTACAAGGTCACGCTTTACATTGACCTTTTGCCGTGCGTAAAGCTGGGTGGTGGTGACCTGTTCGTGATCCAGTAACGCCGCAACATCGAATATGGAATTTCCCCGTCCGATCAAACTTGTCGCCGCCGTGGCCCGCAGCTTGTGAGGGCTGTATCCGGCGCGCCTACTTGTGCTGAGAGCGATGGAAGTGTATTTTTTTACCAGCTCCCGTATCTGCCGATCGGTCATGCGTTTTCCCTGAAGGGACAGGAAAAGCGCGTCTTTGTTTTCCTCGGACAAATCGGCATCCCTTGGCCTTTCGTTATCTATATAGTCCTTTAAAACCGCTGTTACGGACTTGTTCAGCGGCATCACGGACTCCTTGCCCCGTTTCCTGTAAACGATAAATTCTCCCCGATTGAAATTAAAAGAAGAAATGTTCAACTGCTGAAGCTCCGAAAGCCGCAAACCATAGGTCAAAAATATAATGAGTATTGCCTTGTCCCGCTTTTTTGTCTTTTGCCAGTAGCTGAGTTCGTGGTCTGTAAGCCCTGTCCCCGTGGAAACCGCGTCCAACATAATCATCACTTCGTCGTCCTGCAAAGCCTTGATTTCCCGCTCTCCGGGTTTCGGAACCCGAATCGGATCGAAGCCGTCTGTAATGTTTTTTGAAAGCAGGCCGTCCCGGTAAAGCTGTTTGAACATTACCGAAAGGGAAGATTTCTTGCGAGCAAGTGATTTATTGGAGTTTTCGTACATATATACGGCATCCGCAGTTTCAACTTTATATCTGCGGCAGTATTCGATAAACATATTCACATCCACCGCCTGCACGCTATCGAGCTCCGAAAGTTTGATCTTCTCCGTTGTATCCGCTTCCGTCAAGTCGGTTTCTTCAATCAGATATTTCATAAAAAACAAGAGGTCGCGCAGATACGCAAGCCTCGTGGCGGGCAGAACATTTCCTTTTAAATAGGAAAAATACCCCCGCATGAATTTGGGAAGCTCATCTTCGATCTTCTCACATTCCAGGAAAATATCGTTTTCTTTCTTTATTACATTGCCCGGTCTGTCACTTTTATTGTGAATTTTTATCTCTTTTTGAGCCATGTCAAAATATCCCCAATCGCTTCTTCATCGCTCTGATAATCGCTGATATTGAACCATTTCATATCCTTATAGCGTCTAAACCATGTGAGCTGACGCTTTGCCAGATGGCGGCTGTTTTGCTTGATAAGGCGAATCGCTTCATCCCGGTCATAAAGCCCGTCAAAATAGCCGATAATCTCCTTGTAGCCGATTCCTTTCATGGAAATATCCTCTTCGGCAAGCCCCATTTCCAGTAAATTTTCCACTTCGCGAAACAGCCCCTCCTCCACCATTATGTCAACTCTGAGGTTGATTCGCTCATAAAGTTCTTCTCTGTTTCTCGTAAGTCCGATCAGAACCGCATCGTAATCCTCACACTTTTTTTGGCAGTTTTTAAAGTCTGTGATGCTGCTTCCTAAGGAAGCTCCCTCGATGGCACGGATAACTTTCTTTATATTGTTGGGATGTATGCGGTTTGCCGCTTCCGGATCGATATCCCGGAGTTTTCCGTAAATGTATTCCGGCCCGAAAAGTTCCGCTTCTTTTTCCAGGGTTTCCCGCAGCTCATCGTCCTTCGGGGCGTTGCCAAAATCCATATCGTAAAGCAAGGAATTGAGATAAAGCCCCGTTCCGCCGCTGACAATAGGCTTCTTTCCTCGGGAAAAAATGTCCGCAATGGCACCTTTTGCCATTTTCTCGTATTTCGCCACCGAAAAAGGCTCTTTCGGATCGATTTCGTCTACCAGATGATGTACCGCTTCTGCCCGTTCTTCGGCTGTGGGCTTTGCGCTTCCGATATCCATGTATTTGTAGAGCTGCATGGAGTCGCAGGAAACGATTTCCCCGTCAAAGGCTTTTGCGGCGGCTATCGCGTATTTGGTTTTTCCTACGGCTGTAGGCCCTGCAATTACAATGATTTCTCTCATTTATATTCTATCTCTTTATTTATTGTATTTATTTTATCTCTTTTCTCACTTTTCATCATGCTCCGCATACTATTTTATACTCGCTTGAACATCTTTTCGAGTTCATATCTTGTAAATTTGATGAAAGTCGGTCTTCCGTGAGGGCAGCTGAAGGGGTTGGTGCATTTCGCAAGTTCATTGATGAGCGCAAGGGTTTCCTCTGCCGAAAGCCTGTCCCCTGCTTTGATTGCGGCTTTGCAGGACATCATAATAAGTTTATCTATGACCACGGTATTTCTTAAATCCGTGGAAGATTTGATGTTTTCAATAAAATTATTGATGAAATCCTCCGCCTCTGAAAGTTCCATGAACATTGGAATTTCAGGCACCCTATAGGTGTCCGGGCCAAATTCTTCAATTGTAAAGCCCATGGTTTCCAAAGCCTTTATCCAGTCCTCTTTAGATTGCGTAGCCGAAAGGGAGGTATTTATGATTAAAGGTGTGAGAAGAGGCTGCCTTGTTTTTTCGGCGGCATCGTATTCCCCCACAAGCTTTTCGTAGAAAATCCTTTCCTGAGCGGCGTGCTGGTCGATAAGGTAAAAGTTATCTTCGTCCACTGCGGTTATGTAGGTGTTAAAAATAACTCCAGTTACCCTGATTTCGGTGATATCAAAGGGTTTAAGCGAAGGCGCGGCTATTTCTATTATTTCCGGCCCCGGGTTTCCTGTTTCTGCGGCGGTCACTTTCGGTTCATCATTTTTTATTATTGACAATAAACTTTTTATGTCAACTTGCTCCCGAACTTCGCTTCTGTCGGAATCATCGGCAAAGCGTTGCGAATAAAAAATATCCCTGCGTGCTTCTTTTGGAGTTTCTTTTGGATTTCCTTTCGGAGTTTCTTCTCGAGATTCGTTCTTTTCACCTTTGAAAAGATTTCCCGCGTCTACAACGGCTTCTTTTGTGGCAAGGGCCTGTTTTATTCCCCGGGAAATAAAATCCGAAATAAGGGCTTCGTCATCAAATCGCACTTCCCTTTTGTTGGGATGAATGTTTACATCCAGCGTCCCCGGATCGACCTCCAGGAAAAGATATGTCACCGGATACCTTCCCTCAAACAGCCGCTCTTTATAACCGAGGGTAACGCCCTTTTCCATGACCTTGCTGCTTACAACTCGGCCGTTTACGAAGAAAATCTGACTGCCCCGGGTGGTTCGGCTCATAGCAGGGGTGGAAATGTATCCCTCAAGGGCAAGTCCGTTTTCCGAATAGGATACAGGAACCATGTTTTTCGCGTCTACATCGTGATAAATTCTGATAATTGTGTTGAGCCGGTTCCCATCGCCCTGAGTGGTGAACAAAACCTTTCCGTTGTTTATAAGACAAAATCTTATATCCTTGTAAGCCAGCGCCATCTGGGAAACAAAGTCGATGATAAGTCCGCTTTCGGTGCCGTCACTTTTCATAAATTTCAGCCTTGCCGGGGTATTGTAAAACAAATCCGTAATGAGAATTGTTGTTCCGCTTGGGCAGCCCGTCTGTTCGGTTCTTACAGGCACGCCGCCCCGTATCGTAAACCGGGTTCCTGTCTTTGCCTCCGCCGTTTTGGTGATAAGTTCGCACATGGTTACGGCGGCGATGGAGGCAAGGGCTTCTCCCCTGAATCCGAGGGTTTCGACTGCATCCAAATCTTTTACTGAGAAAATCTTACTTGTGGCATGACGCAAAAAAGCCGTAACGGCTTCTTCACGGGGGATACCGCATCCATTGTCGGTAACCCTTATATAGGACTTTCCGCCCTTTTTAATCTCCACGGTAATTGAGGTCGCCCCTGCATCGATGGAGTTTTCCACAAGTTCTTTTACGATGGATACCGGCCTTTCAATGACTTCCCCCGCCGCAATCTTGTCGGCAATTGCCTTGTCCAAAACTCTTATCATTTCGTTACCTCTTGCATAATTTCACGGGCAACATTAGGATAGTCGGTCATAATGCAGTCTGCACCGATGGAAATTAGATATTCCATGTCCTTTTCCTCGTCAATTGTCCAGTATTGCACCGCAATATTATTCTTGTGGGCATAATTTATAACTGTAGTCGTCCCTAAATTTACATATTTGGATTCTTTTGCATTTGCAAACGGAATCTGCAAAACTCCGAATTTCGCAGAATAGTCGTCTTTGTCCAGCATAGCCGATATGTAAAACTCCAGCACCTCCGAAGCGTGGGCACCGCGAATCAAATCCGGATATGCCTGGTCTTTGTAGTCCGAAACCTCTCCGTTGAAAGAGCCGAAAGCCACCTTGTCAACGATATCATATTTTACAAGAGTTTCATAAAGAATGTCAACGCATTTCATTCCCACCTCACCGGGATCTTTCACCTCGATTATGTAACGGTAATCTCCCGCCTTCGTAAGATAAGCCAAGGCATCGTCCAGGCTCAATATTTTAAGATCCTCAGGCACATCTTCGCCATGCAAATCCTTATATGGGCTGCTGCCGTCATCGGCGGTAAATCCCGCCCCCATGTTGAGCTGCCTGAGTTCCTCATAGGTTTTGTCACCGGGAGTGACATCTTCTTTGCCGAAAACATACATGCTGTCGGTGACCCTGTCGAGATTTCCATCATGGAAAAGTACCGGAACAC
>CAVJCN010000092.1:0-6763 GCA_963647945.1 Absicoccus sp.
GTGGCTGTAGCAGGCGGCGGGAACACCGCCTTTTCCGATGCGCTGTATCTGAGTGAGCGCTGCCGTAGTGTGACGGTGATCCACCGGCGAAAGGAGTTCCGTGCAGATCGGACGCTGGTACGGCGTGCGGAACAAACCTCTAATATAAAACTCCTTACCGATGCTGTGGTAATCGGCCTGGATACGGTAAATAGACAGCTTACCGGACTCGTTTTGAATGCGGCGCAAGGACGGACAACACGGCTTTCTGTCGCAGGATTATTTGTTGCCTTGGGACGAATCCCGGATACGGGAGTTCTCGTGCCTATTACAGGCTGCGATCCGGACGGCTATATTTTGACAACCGAGCAGATGGAGACCTCTGTGCCCGGGCTGTTTGCCGCCGGTGATTGCCGCTGCAAGCGGGTACGTCAGTTGACCACCGCGGTCTCAGACGGCACCATCGCTGCGGTTTCCACCTGCAAATATCTGGCAGAACGGTGAGCTTTCATCATTTGTGGAGCTTTAGACATGTTCGATTATGTCACATTTCTCACGATTCTTCCCTGCCTCTCGACGGTTGCGGCAATCGTACTGCTTGGCATCAGCTTTCACCGGCAGCGGCACGGTGCGGACTTTCATAAATTGATGCTGGCCGCGTTTATCTGTGCCATCCTTACGCTGGCTGCGCTGATTGCGTTCTTCCTTCCCAGTATTTGCGGTGGTGCCATGCCCATTTCTAATCATCTTCTTTTCATGCATATAGGTTAAAAGTACAGGCCGCCTTGACGCTCCCCGGCTTTATCCGCGGTAGTGTCAAGGTGGCCTGTGGCTATACCAATCGACATGAAAAAATTGATGGCCGGCCAGCGCTGCGCAAAACGGCTTTGATTTGGATCCGTTTCAAAAAGATATCCTGTTTTATTCTGTGGGAGATACGCCGACCGAATCAAAAGATTGGTTTGGACAGGAGACGGCTCCCTGCTCTTACATGCAAGCAGATTCTCCAACGCGAAAATCTTTTATAGCGCCGAATGGATCCCTCAAAAATTCAGTAGAAAAAATGAGAGATGTATGATAGAATGCAGTCAGTATGGAAAACGGCTATGCCATACAAGACGAGTGCTTGACTGGATATTTGCCGGAAGAAAATAGTAAGCCAGCAGCATAACAGCATACAAAGATTAGAGGTAGAGAACCATGATGAGTTCGGGCGTATGGGATTGCAAGAGCGGCAGCACGCTCCGTGCGGTACTGACAGGAAATATTGAATGGACGGATTCGGCAGATATCCGGGAGGACGAATAATGGAATTGGTAAGCGAAGCAATCGTTTTTGCGGTCAAGGCTCATGACGGAATGCGGCGCAGACAGGCAGACGTTCCGTATATTCTGCATCCGGTAGAAGCCGCTGCTATTGTGGGGTCAATAACGAGCAAACAGGAGGTCATTGCGGCGGCCGCGCTTCATGATGTGGTGGAAGATGCCGGAGTTGCCATGAAGGAGGTCGAGGAGCGCTTCGGAAAAAGAGTTGCGGCGCTGGTTGCGTCGGAAACGGAAAATAAGCGGGAGCCTCTCCCTGCAGAAAGCACTTGGAGGGTGCGGAAGGAAGAGGCGATCGAGATCCTCCGGAGCACAACGGATCCGGAAGTGAAAATTCTGTATCTGGGCGATAAACTGGCCAACTTACGCGCAATCTATCTCGACTGGAAGAGAGAAGGACACGCCGTGTGGCAGGGCTTCAACCAGAAGGATCCGGTGTGGCAGGCTTGGTATTACCGCACCATTGCCGATAATATCCGCGAACTATCCGATACACCGGCGTGGCAGGAATTCCATTGGCTGATTGAAACAATATTTTCGGGGGTATGAATATGAGTGAACAGGTTAGTTATCGGACAAATAACGGCGTGTTGACGATTGGCCTGCATGGGCGGGTGGACGCGTCCAACGCATCGGAAGTTGAATCGGAAGTTTCCGCAGCACGCATCGCGGCACCGGGCATGGCGGTTGTGATCGACGCAGAAAAATTGGAATACATCTCCAGCGCGGGCTTGCGCGTCCTTCTGCGGCTGCGGAAATCAGAGCCTGACTTGACGGTGATCAATGTTTCTCCGGATGTCTATGAGGTTTTGGATATGACCGGCTTCACAGAGATGCTGACAGTAAAAAAGGCTTATCGCCACCTCTCGGTGGACGGCCGCAAGATGATCGGAAAGGGCGCGAATGGTGCGGTTTACCGCTACGACGCAGAGACCATTATCAAAGTATACTTTAACCCGGACGCGTTGCCGGAGATCCAGCGGGAGCGTGAATTGGCCCGCAAGGCGCTGGTGCTGGGCATCAACACGGCGATTCCCTATGACATTGTGCGCATCGGGGAAAGCTATGGCACAGTCATGGAATTGCTGGATGCCGCATCGCTTTCAGAATTGATTAAAAAGGATGCGGAGCATCTGGAATTACCGCTCAAGTATTATGTGGACATGCTCAAGCAGATCCACGGTACAGAGGTAAAACCGGGCGATATGCCTGATATGAAGCAGGTAGCACTGGGCTGGGCGATGTTTGACCGGGAACACCTGCCAGAGGAACTTGGCAGCAAGCTGTACGAAATGGTAGAGGCTGTTCCGGAGCGAAACACGATGCTGCATGGCGATTACCATACCAATAATATCATGGTGCGCGACGGGGAAGCACTGCTTATCGACATGGATACGCTTTGCGTGGGGCATCCGATTTTTGAACTCGGCTCCATGTTCAACGCATTTGTTGGCTTCTCAGAGCTTGACCATGAAGTGACTCAAAAATTCCTGGGCTTTTCGCACGATCTGGCTGAAACCTTCTGGCGCCGGGCACTTGCCTTATACCTCGGCACGGAAGATGTGGCACGGCTGGACGAAGTGGAGACGAAAGCGAAAACCGTCGGCTATATGCGCCTGCTGCGCCGCACGATCCGCCGCAGCGAACCGAATCGCGAGGAACTGATTGCGTATTATAAGGAGCGGCTTACAAGTCTGATCCCCACGATTAAGGAATTGACTTTCTGAAGATTTGCCGGGGGAGCACAGCTATAATCCGCGTCTACCCCACGGAGCTTCTTCCCGCATGTGAGGCAGGCGGGGAGAAACTGGGTTGCCCCCGGTTCAGGAGCAAGCATAACCCCGCCGTCAGGGTTGCAAGAGCAAATGGTCACAGCAGACCGCTTCTATCCTCCCAGCCGGCGACGCTCCACCCACGGTACGCAGTGGCCGGGGACAAAAGACCTTGCCGCGCGGGAGTGTCGGTCATTTTCTCATTTTTGTGGGACATTTCACACCCCAGCGGTGTATTCTAATTGAAAACACAATAGGGAGGCTTTTCATGAGCTCGTACAGTTCTCTTGAACATCTGTATCACAACATCAAAAAAACACACCCCGGCATGACCCCGGCGCAGGTTCGTGCCGAAGCGGAGCGTTATCTCGGCGGCGCGCTGCAGCCGATGCTCTCTGAGCAGGAGATCTTTGCCGTCATTGAGCGCGGTCAGGGCATCGAAGCCAACCCGGGTGCCGAAGACGGCCAGTACCGCCGCGAGGGTGTCCCACCGCGCTCTCTGCCCCGCTATACCGACGCGGAGCGCCGGGCGCGCCGGGCGAAAGCGAAAAAGCTCCGAGATGGTATTTATGACTTCTTCGAGTATCAGAACAGCTATCTGGATGTATACAAATACCGTCTGGAGACCGGCGGGATCGACCCGCGGGATCCCGGCCTCACCGCCGCGCAGCGTGCGGAGATTGAAGAGAACGCACGCAGCTATGACCGGGGCGATCAGCGGCTGTTCTACTATATAGACCCCAACGCCACTCTGGACGAGCAGACGCGGATGGAGAACGCGAACGAGGAGATTGCGTTCCTCTTCGACAAAAACGATGCCCATTGGAACGAATTTTATCGGCAGCAGGTGGCGGATATTAAGGAAAGCCATGACCCGGCGTTCGCGGGAAAAAGCGACGAAGAGATCCGGGCGCAGGTTAAGGCGGATATCTGTGCCCGCCGCGGCCAGATCCTCATGCAGCGGATGCGTGAATCCGCCGCATTGCTTGATCATGTGGAGGACATGTCCGACCCGAGCCTCCCGGCCGAGCAGCTCGTTGCCAACTACATCACACTCCAGAAGGCAGCCCATGTCACCCACGAAATTGACGGTCAGCTTGCCAAAAACGGTTCGTTCTTTACGGTCTCGGAAGAGGATGCGCAGTGGCTGCGAGACTTCAAAAAAGCACAGAGCTGTTTCGGCCTCGCCCTGGAGCGAATCGCCGCCTATGCCAACCCCATCAGCGAATTCCTTGACCCAGCCAGTCTGGTCGACTATGACTGCATCGCCATGCACAACCCCTATGAAAATCTGTTCGAGAGTCAGGACCGCGGCCTGCCGTTTCAGGAAAGACGCAAGGCAAAACACAGAAATTTCAAGGCCTATGCCGATGGTGTACAGGATAACTTTACCAATTTACTGTATGACGCCGCCGGTACGCTTTTCCCGCAGCGCGATACAGAGATCGCCGAACGCTTCAACCGGGCGGTGGAGGATTTCGGCTTCACGCTGGGTGAAAACGGCGCAAACTGCACCTGCGAGCAGTTCGACCGGGCCGGAACCCGCAGCACAAAGCAGAACGCCGGAGTGGAGGAGCTGAAAAGCGGCCGGCCCCTTGTCTTTCGGCAGGACGGGCGCGTGGCGGTGCTGAGCCTGCGCTCCCCCCTGTCCTATGAGATGGTCTGGGATAAACCCGAGGCCCTGTTCAACTATTCTCTGGAATATCAGAATGACAAGCTGCTCAAGCAGCTGGCTGCTGCGGACAAGTGGCATAAGACGCGCTCCCCTCAGTTCCGCAATATGCGCCGGAGCTTCGAAGCGCTTGCCGCCTCGGTAAAGGGGCTGGACGGCTCCGCCGAGCAGCGGGAGCAGGTCGTGCAGAAATATAACGAGCTGCTCGGCCTCTGCGATACATACCTCGCCAGAAAGCCCCAAAGCGGTGTGGGCAAGAATTCGCTGGAGCAGGGTCATATGGATGTTGCGAATGCGCTGCGCACCTACGCCGCAAACAAGATTGAGGAGTTGACCGTCGTTGCCGGTGCGCGCCGCGATCTGGAGCAGTACCGCAATATGCCGGCGGAGCAAATCCGCGGTGCCGCCGCGCAGGCACAGCAGGCGCAGGAGGCGCTTGCCGCGCAGCAGCAGCAGGAACAGGAGGCGCGTGTCGCCGAACTGCGCGAGGCCAGAGCCGATCTGAAGAAATGGCTGAGTAATCAAGCCAATGCCGCCTATGTGCGGGAAGCCCCACAGCATATCAAGGTTAGTGTGTGGAAGGGTATGTCGGCTCTCCAGAGGTTCTGCTACAGGAATGACGCCAACGAAGGAGGCGTGCTTTGCTCCAGCACTGCGGTAACGCAGGGCATAGCAAGAAACATGGTTGGTGCCCTGATCGCTTTGGAAATGGTCAACCGTGAGCGCGAACAGCTCCGTGCCGATGGGCAGGCCGGCCCCGGTCCTCTCGAGCAGCTGTTCAACGGTGCAAACAGAGAAAAGGATTGTGACGACGCGTTCATAACTCTTGGCAACGCCGCGGTCAAGCACATGACCGGCGTGGATATTGCGAACGGCGAGAACATGGCCGACTTGCAGTTGACGGATCTTCTGCAAAGCTTTGACGCGCAAGCGCTTGCCGACGCGCTGCCCGAGACCAAGGATCTGAGGGAGCGTGTCAACGCCGCAGCCCAGCAGGAAGCCGAGGCTCGCGCACTGCAGGAGGCTCGCACGAAGGCGGCCAATGCCCTGCGCAGCGCGGCGAAACCATTTGGTACGGCTGGCACAGGCGCGATCAACGGCTTTACCGCTGACAATATCACGCAGCCGATCAATAAGCTGAGCGAAGATCTCGCCTCCGGTACGGAAAATACCGACATGGCGGTCAGTTGGCATCTGATGCGCGACTGCGTGATCCACAGCATGATCCAGCTGGATGACATCGGCAGCGGGGATGCCCACCGCTTTGACCGTATGCTGCGCGATCCCCAGGCGCTTGAGGTTCTGCGTCAGGCCGTAGAAACAACGGGGCTGTTCAAGACAATGGTGGTGAATACCCTCAATGAGGACGGAAAGCAGGCATCCATCACCGCCATTTCAAACCTTCTCGCGCAGAAGGCGCCTCAGACAGTCGCAAGGCAGATCCTGGCGAACGCCGCATTCAAGGTGCAGGTCGAAAGCGGCCTGAAGGACTGCGGGATCACCCTGGGCAAAGGCGTCACCCTCCTCAAGCCCCGCCAGATGGGGAAATAACGGCGCATTCCCTATCCGTGTCGTCAGGACAGGCGCAGGCTCTTTCTTTTCCATCGGCAAGGCCCCGCCGCAGAATTTCCTGTTCTGCGGCGGGGCTTTAGTCTATTAAAAAGTAAGCGTCAAATGGCAGGCCGGATTGAAGAGGTCGGCGAAGTGTGCCAGAATATCCATGAAACTCACCGAGACTCACCGGGAGTCTCGGTGAGTTTTCGGCATAGAGGGTAACAGTCACCGCGACTCACCGGCAGTGCTGGTGAGTCAGGGTAATCAGGAGGCATACAATGCGAAAGGAAACATCTCTTCAAACGTTAGGCCAGCGGCAGCGGCTCCTTGAATGGAGTCAGAAAGTTGCAGACTGCCGCCAAAGCGGGTTGTCTGTAAAACGGTGGTGCAGCGAGAACGGGACAAGCGTTAAGACCTACTACAGCTGGCAAAAGAAAGTATTTGAGTTCATGGTAGAACAGCAG
>CAVJCN010000093.1:0-4338 GCA_963647945.1 Absicoccus sp.
GTGTTTTCCTCCATTCGCGCATTTCATTTACTTTGTCATTTACTTTGTCATTTAACTTGTCGCTTAACTTGCATTTTTATTTTCTTTTTTCGGCTATATTTTACACGATATGCAAAAATAATGCAATCCGTCTATTGCTCCTTTCGTGCAAAATGTATATACTTTTGTTAGAGGTGCCGGTGTTGTGATTTCACGAAAGCAGCGTCGGGATCTTACGAATTTACGGAAAAAATTATTTGCGAGGTTATTTTAATGAGCGACAAGAATACAAAAAAATGTGAAAATATGGATATTTTGCAGGAAAGGCTGCGAAACGAAAGGGCTTTTTCCCTTATATGCTCCCCGGAGGATGGGGCAAATATGATTAAAGACGGAATGGCGGTGGGAATCAGCGGCTTTACCAATGCGGGGTACCCGAAAATGGTGCCCCATGCCCTTGCAGAACAGGCAAAGGCAGGCAGAAAAGTCAAAATCGACCTGTATTCCGGTGCCTCCGTAGGGCCGGAGGTTGACAGAGAGCTTGCGGAAGCCGGAGTTATTGCAAGGCGGATCCCTTACCAGACAAATTCCTCTATGCGAAAATCCATAAACGCGGGAGAAATCGGCTACATAGATATGCACCTGGGGCGCTCTCCGGAGTTTGTTGCCATGGGTCATGTCAGAAAGCCCGATGTTGCCCTGGTTGAAGCCCTTGCCATCACAGAGGAGGGAGATCTCATCCCGACTACTTCAGTGGGAAACACCCCGACTTATGTGGATATGGCAGATATTGTAATCGTTGAGGTCGCACTGGCTAAACCCCTTGCACTGGAAGGAATGGCAGATGTATATATGTGTGACAAGCCTCCTTTCAGACAGCCGATTCCCCTCACCCGGCCCGGACAGCGCATCGGCACTCCTTACATAAAATGCGGCTGGGACAAAATCAAAGGCATCGTCATTTCCGACAAGAGCGACCTTACCCGTCCCCTTGCGGCGATTTCCGAGGATTCAAGGAAGATTGGCGAAAATATAATAAGATTTCTTGAAAATGAAGTGGCTGAGGGTCGCCTCACAAATTCCCTTTTGCCTATTCAGTCGGGCGTGGGTTCCGTTGCAAATGCGGTGCTTTACGGGCTTGCGGATTCGGAGTTTGAGGGTCTTAGCTGCTACACCGAGGTTATTCAGGATTCCATGCTTGATCTGATAAAATCCGGAAAGGCTTCCGTTGCTTCCTGCACGGCGATTGCACCTTCTCCGGAGGCTCAGTCGGAATTTTTCAGGGATATAGATTTTTACAGAAACCACATTATATTCAGACCCCAGGAAATTTCAAATTCCATTGAGGTGTCCCACAGGCTGGGCCTTATTTCCATGAATACGGCGCTGGAGGTTGATATTTACGGAAATGTCAACTCTACCCATGTTCAAGGCAAGAAAATGATGAACGGGATCGGCGGTTCCGGAGATTTTTCCCGTTCCGCCTCGCTGGTGATTTTTACCACATCCTCGATTGCAAAGGACGGGGCAATTTCATCCATCGTGCCTATGTGCCCCCATGTAGACCACACGGAGCACGAGGTTATGGTCATCGTTACCGAACAGGGCTATGCGGATCTTCGGGGACTCACACCGAAGGAACGGGCGGTGGCAATCATCCAAAACTGCGCCCACCCCGATTATAGGGACTCCCTTATGGACTATTTTAATAGGGCATGCGCCGAGGCTCCTTGCCAAACGCCTCACATCCTCGATGAAGCCCTGTCCTGGCACAGTCGCTTTGAAAAGACCGGCAGCATGAAATAATATGAAATATTTTGAAAAGGCCGGCAGTATGAAATAGCTACATACTGGGAAGGACGATTTCATCAAAACAGCGGGACTGTCACACTAACAAAACTCTTTGTTAATGCAGGCAGCCCCGCTTTCAGTATCACATCTCATTTAAAAATTCGGTGAATTTTTCCAAACCCTGTGCAAGCAGCTTCGAGTCGAAGGCATATCCGATCCGCACGCAGCCCTCCATTTCAAAGCAGGAACCCGGTGTAAAGAGCAAACCTTTTTCGCGAATCAGGCGAACACACAATTCGTAAGAGGGAATATCCTTGTCGTAATATACTAACGCAGTCGTGCCGGCAACAGGTTTTATATAATGAACCCCCTCCGTTTTCTGCACCCATTTATCGAGAATTTCACGGTTTTTCAAAAGAATCTCTCGATTACGGGCAAAAATCTTTTCCTTATTCGCAAGTGCCATGCTTGCCAACATATCGTCTAGCACGCCGCAGCTGATCGTATCATAATCTCTGCGCTCATGGATTTGATTAACCACCTCTGTATCTCGCGTTGCAATCCAGCCCATGCGAAGTCCCGCAAGGGAGAAAATCTTCGACATACTGCCTACCGAAATTCCTTTTTCGTAGAGATCTACAATAGAATGCATATAGCTGCCATCTTCGGAAATGCCTCTGTAAACCTCGTCGCAGAGGATGTAAGCGTCCACCCTTTTGGCAATTTCAACCATGGCTTCCATTTCTTCCTTTGGGATCCAAGAGCCGGTTGGGTTATCCGGGTTGTTGAGAGTAATCATCTTGGTGTTTTCATCCACTAAAGACTTGAGTTCTTCGATGTCCGGAAGGAAATTGTTTTCCGGCCGAAGTTGCAATATCCGCACCTCTGCGCCGATTGACTCCGGAATCGAATAGTGCTGCTGATATGTAGGCATAACGCAGACCATATTGTCATTTGCTTCAATCAGTGTTGTAATTACCTGATTGTTGGCGCCGACCGCTCCATGTGTCGGCACTACATTTTCCGGTTTCAGATTCTTATAAAGTCCCGCAACGCCTTCCAGATATTGGGGCGAGCCGAAAATATAACTGTATGTCATTCTTGTATTCTTTAAACCCTTGAGGAATGCATCCGGCTCCTCGCCGCACAGGGTTAGAAGTTCTCCTATTGTCAGCGAGTCGATACATGTTTCCCCTAAATTGTACACTGCATCGTCTTCAAACTCATTCATCCAACGCTCTACCTTAAAAGTTTTGATTTTCATCTTAGAACCCCTCCATTCTTGCCGCTTCTTGTATTTTTTATATTTTTATATGCTATATGCGCCCGGGAATTATGTCATTGTATCATCATATTGATGCTTTGTAAATATTTTATCGGCAATTTCGGAATTTCCCTTGACATTTAAAATTTTAGTTTCATAATTATACTATAGTACAAAATTGTACTGCGGTACAAT
The DNA here is from genome assembly GCA_963647945.1 of Absicoccus sp. GTDB lineage: Bacteria > Bacillota > Clostridia > Peptostreptococcales > Anaerovoracaceae > CAG-238. Next base: position 3,230 of record CAVJCN010000093.1, read on the forward strand.
TTATTCTTACATTATACATTAGGAGAAATACCATGAACGAAGAAAAAAACACGGCTGATGCCCTTTCATCGAAGGAAAACGCCACACCAAGTCAGGCCCTTTCATCGAAGGAAAATGCCGCCCAGATAATTAAATTTGTACTGTTTTCCGCATCGGCGGGAATCATTCAGGCAATCACCTTTGCGCTGATGCACGAGCTGACCTCGCTGCCCTACACCCCTTGCTACCTGACGGCGCTGACATTGTCCGTGCTTTGGAATTTCACCCTTAACAGGGAATTTACATTCAAATCTGCAAACAATGTGCCCATTGCCATGCTTAAAGTTGCGGCATTTTACTGCGTGTTCACTCCCCTTTCCACCTGGTGGGGCAACGCCCTGACGGACATTGGCTGGAACGAGTACGCGGTGCTGGCGGTGACCATGGCGGCAAACCTTACCAGTGAATTCCTCTATGACCGCTTCTTTGTATACCGGGGTTCGCTGAATACCAACAAGCGGGCGCAAAAGGGCGGGAAACCGAAAGAGGGTGCCGGCTCCGCTGACCCAAAGGAGAAAGCATAATGTCGGCAGTAAAGGAAAAGACCAGGCAAAAAATCATGCACGCGGCGAAGGGGCTTTTTGAGGAATATGGCATCGAAAATGTGAGCTTCCGTCAGGTCGCGGAAAGAGCGGGAGTTTGCAGAACCACCGTTTTTAACTATTTTGGAGGAACAAAAGAGCTGATGCTGGGAATTTTTTCCCAGGAAATAGATGATTTGACCGAGTATTTTGACCGGTCGGGGCTTCGGGGCAAGGAAAAAGTCCTCGCCCTATTTGATAAGCTCATAGATGACACGGCGGCTTACCCGCTTCTTGCCACCCAGCTCATCCAAAACGCGATACTAAGCCGGGAGCCGGGGAACCCCATAGCCGCCATCGAGCATACGGTCTGCGGTGCTCTTGGGAACGATGAAACCCTTGCGGTTTCCGTGATCGGCACTTATCTTGGTGTAATCAGCCACTATCACATAAATGGGCTTTTATTTGATGCGGATAAAATGAAAGAGGGTTTTCGCAAGAGCTTTGAGATTTTAACAGACAAAAGATAATTGAAGTTTTTTTGCACAG
>CAVJCN010000093.1:5230-6746 GCA_963647945.1 Absicoccus sp.
TGGAACCGGTGGGCCCGGAAAGCGGCACCCGCCCCGTTGCCTTCGATTACAACAATGGGGTTCGGGCCCTCTGCGACAAATACGGTGCCCTGCTCATCTTTGACGAGGTTGTTACGGGCTTCCGTGTGGGACTTTCGGGAGCCCAGGGCTTGTTTGACATCGTTCCCGACCTAACGGTATTTGGCAAAATCGTTGCCGGGGGCTACCCTGCCGCAGGCGGCGTAGGCGGAAAGAAGGAATATGCCGGACTCATGGCTGCGGGACTTGCCAGCGGTAAGCACAGAGCTTATGTGGGGGGCACCTTGGCGGCAAATCCCCTTTCGGCCCTTGCCGGCTACACGGCGATCCGCGAAATCGCCCGCACAGGAGCCTGCGAAATCGCAGGTCGCGCAGGAGATAGGCTTTGCGATGGGCTCAAGGAACTGATCGAACGCTACGGGCTTCCTTTCGTAGCCTACAACCAGGGCAGCATCGTTCATCTAGAATGCACCGGTGCCATGAGCTTCGACTTTTCATCATTCAGCCTTGTAAAATCCGCCATGGGACTGCTCAAAAATAAAGACATGATGTATGAGCGCAAGGATTCCATGGAAAGGATGGGAGCCGCTTACATGGCAAACGGCATCGTAACCCTTGCAGGCAGCAGACTTTACACCTCTATGGCAGACACGGACGAAATCATCGATGAGGCTCTAAGCCGCTTTGAAAATGTGTTTAAACAGGTCGTAAAGACAAACAAGTGCAGCAAATAGTGCGGTTAACCTCTTATCGGAGCAGAAATGCGGAATAGGAATTAGGAATACCGTATCGGAACAAACCGTATCAGGATAAGAAAGGATTTATCATGGCAAGTGAAGCAAACACAGCGAGATATATTCTCGCCCACGACATGGGCACAAGCTCGGACAAGGCGGTTTTGGTGGATTTCGGCGGAAATATCATCGCCACCGCAGTGGAAGCCTACCCTACATATTACCCGAATCCTGCCTGGGTGGAGCAGGATCCTGCGGACTACTGGCAAGCCGTATCAAAGGCTTGCAGGCGCATAATTTCGGAGAACAGCATTGACCCCGCATCAATAAAAGCCGTGGTTTTTTCCACCCAAGCTCAGGGAATCATTCCGGTGGACGAGGCCGGCAATGTGCTGTATAACAACATCACATGGGTTGACGGTCGTGCTGAAAAGCAGGCCCAAAGCATAATGAAAAAGCTGGGCGGCAAGAAAATTTTCACCTTAGCGGCAGGCACTCCTATCATGGGTAAGGACTGCATCGCAAAGATCGTCTGGCTCAAAGAAGAACGCCCTGACATTTATAAGAAAACATATAAAATTCTGGATGTAAACGGATATCTTAAATTCAAGCTGACGGGCAAAATGGTAACGGAGCTTTCCGGAGCTTCCTCCTATGGGCTTGACCTTAAGAAAAAGGATTGGCTGGGTGTAATGAAGTTCACCGGTGTCGATATGGAAAAACTGCCGCCTCTTGTGTGCAGTACCGATATTGTGGGGGGCGTT
>CAVJCN010000094.1:0-6744 GCA_963647945.1 Absicoccus sp.
CATGAGCAATGCTTCTGGATTGCAAAGAACAACGAACAGGATTTTTATGATGTATGCGAGGATATAGGTCCTCCCGCACGAATGATGCGTTGGTGTTGTTCAATGTTCAAGACCGGCCCGATTACTCGTATCGTCAATAAACTATATAGAGATGCGAGGATTTTAACTTTTTACGGCATCCGCAAATCTGAATCTGTGAGCAGAAGCAAATATAACCGTATCGAAGATGCTGCAGAATCTGTAAAGATTCTGCAGCAGACGGTTGCTTCTCCGATCTTCTTCTGGAAGGATCTCGACATTTGGCTCTACATTTTGGCGGAGGAAATTGATTTTAATGATGCCTATCGCCTTGGCTATGACCGAGTTGGATGCTGGTGCTGCCCTAATAACAATCAGAGAGCGCAGTTCCTTTCCAGAATCTATATGCCGGAGCAATCGAAAAAGTGGCGAGACTTTCTTATATCTTTTGCAGAAAAGATTGGAAAGCCTGATCCGGAAGTTTATGTTGACACCGGGAAATGGAAAGCTCGTCAGGGAGGTAACGGCCTTGCTTCTGCGGGCGATGTAAAAATTCGTTTCACGAATTGTACAACAGAGGAACACGCAAAGATATATCGTTTGGTTCGTCCCTTTGATGATGAACTTGTCGGTATGTTCACACCGTTTGGTCGTGTTGCTCCTGAGCTTGGCCAGAAACTTCTTAACGAAGTTCTTGTCCTTGATAACAGAACCAATGTCCCGATTTTGTCTATTCAGCCTTTCGGTCAGCAGGGATACGACTATGCTGTAAAAATCCGAACCATGAACGTTGCAGACCATGACGATTTGCAGCGCATGGTCGGGTATCAAATTCGTAAATTCAATGCTTGCCGTAAATGCTTGAAATGCGAGTCGTTATGTAGAGCAGGAGCCATTTCGATCGTAGGAGACAGCTACTACATTAACCCAGACAAGTGCGTCCATTGCAAGATGTGCGTGACACCGAAATATCTTGATGGCGGCTGCATGATGGACAAGTATTTAAGAACAAAGTAATTAGAACCGAGGTAGCACTATGGCTATGAAATTTAGAGCCCATGATACTTTCTTCATTCGTAAAGGATGGTTAAGCAAGGGCATGAAGTATGTCTGCAACAAGCCAGATGTTTTTGTTGATAAAAATGATAATCCCATGGATGTGCTGGGCATTGGCTCTAACATGGTCAAAGCATTGAGGTATTGGCTTCAGACCGTTGGACTCACAACAGAGCCTAACTCTGGTCGCCGCACACAGAGCTTTACTGAACTAGGCAGGTTCATTTTTGAGCATGACCGCTTTATTGAAGAAACAGGAACCTTATTCTTATTGCAGTATAAACTTGCATCCAATATAGAGGATGCAACTGCGTGGTATTACTTCTTCAATGAATTTACGATGTCTGAGTTCACAAAAGAAGATTTTGTTGCAGGCATTCAGAACTATGTATTGATGAATGACGCAACAGCTTCGGTTGCGATTCGTTCCTTGAATGACGATTTCACTTGCATCATCAATACTTATTTGCCGAAGCATAAGGCTGGAACACCGAAAGCAAGTCCCGAAAACAATATTGACTGCCCATTTGGTGACTTGGGACTTGTTGATGTGTTGAGCAAAACCCGCCGTACATACAAGAAAACAATTCCGGCAGTATCTTCTATCAACCCGTGGGTTGCTCTGGCTGTAATCTTGGATCAGTCTCAAGGTCGAAAAGAAATCAGCTTAAATGAACTGCTGACAGCACCGTGTAACATTGGAAAGGTGTTCAATTTGGATGCGATTTCCATGTTGGACTTACTGCGTGGAGTTGAGCGGTTGGGTGAGATTAAAATTATCCGAACCGCTGGTTTGGATGTCGTCAGAATCCTTTCGGATAGGGATTTCCAATCTTGTGTTGAGATGTACTATTCCAGTTTTGACGAGCAGAATTGAGGAGAATTGGACTATGAGTAAAATGATCTCTGTTGCATCAGGGTTTCAGTATTCGGTAAATATCGGATATGACCTGAACAACGACGATAAACTTAAAAACTTTATACCGACGAGGTCTGCACTTGAACTCCTGGAGGATGTTCTGCTTAGTACAAGAAATACCTCGACAGATAGAGCAAGAGTGCTGATTGGTGCTTACGGCAAGGGCAAGTCTCACATCGTCCTTACCATTATGGCCATGCTGATGAAGCGTGACCTTTCCCTGTTTGAAAAAACATTACCCAAGATATATGAAAATCCGCAACTTCATAGCTGCGTTAAAAACTACTATGAAAGCGACAACAGAATTCTTCCGATTATCATTACCGGTAGCAACACAAGCTTAACCCAGGCGTTCCTGCTTGCACTTCAGCGCACCTTGGCTGAAAATGACTTGCTGGATATTATGCCTGAAACAAATTATAAGGCTGCTATCTATGCTATTGAGCGTTGGAAAAAGGAGTTCCCAAGTACATACGAGAAATTCAAGGAATCATTAGATGTTCCTATCTCAAAGTTCGTTGCTGAACTCGAGGATTATAGCATTACTGCGTATGAGAAATTTGAGCGCATCTATCCAACTCTTACTGCGGGTAGCGTGTTCAATCCATTCTTGGGTTTTGATGTCGTCGAATTATATGAGGGAGTCGTTAAAAGTCTGAAAGCAAAAGGCTTCACAGGTGTGTATGTAATTTACGACGAGTTCAGTAAATTCCTTGAAGCCAATATATCCGAAGCCTCTGTCAGCGACACAAAAATGCTTCAGGACTTTGCTGAAAAGTGTAACCGAAGTGGTAATCTGCAAATGCACCTGATGCTTATCTCCCACAAGGAAATATCCAACTACATCGACACACTTCCTAAACAGAAGGTAGATGGATGGAGAGGCGTTTCTGAGCGATTCACTCATGTGCATCTGAACAACAACTTTACTCAGACATACGAAATTATAGCTTCCGTTATTCAGAAAAATTCTGAGCTGTGGGAGCAGTTTTGTCATACCTATGGGGAGAACTTTGAAAGTGTTGCTCAAAGATATACTGGTCATTCCTTGTTCTCTGAGATGGCAACATCTGAGCTTGGCGCAATGATTAAAGCCTGCTATCCCCTCCACCCCGTGTCTACATTTATTCTTCCTCGTCTTTCCGAGTGTGTAGCACAGAATGAACGAACCCTATTTACTTTTTTGTCTGCGAATGGTACTGCAACATTGCCTAGTTTCTTAGAAAAGTTCCATGATGATTGTTTTGGTGTTATTACACCGGATATGATTTATGACTATTTTGAGCCGCTGTTCAAAAAGGAAGTTTATACGAGCGATCTTTACAAGACTTATCAGCTGACTACACTTATTCTTGCAAAGCTGGATGAGCAGTCCCTTGAAAGCAAGATTGTTAAGACGCTTTCTCTGATCTATATTCTTGAACAGTTTGAAAAACTGGCTCCGACCCGTGATGAGTTGGTTGGCATTTATTCCGTTGGATATACAGTGCCAGAGGTCGAAAAGGCAATCGACAATCTAATTGGCAGAGAGTTTGTTGTATATTTGAAGCGAAGCAACAATTATCTTCGCCTTAAACAGACTTCTGGTGTAGATATTCGGCAGAAAATCAGTGATACGATTGCCGCACAGAGAGGAGAAGTCTCTGTCAAGGACACATTGAACAAAGCAAACTTTGACAGCTTCGTTTATCCGTCCAGATATAACGATGAACGAGAAATGACTCGCTATTTCTCCTTTGTGTTTATTGATGCCGCAGAAATAACCGCAGAGACAAACTGGAACATCAAGAGCGAAGGTATTCCTGGCGATGGCGTTGTATATGGTATTATTCCAAGTCGAACGGATGAACTTAGCGAAGTCAAAACTCGACTGCTGAACACAAGTACCCAGACAAAACAGGCTGTGTTTGTACTGCCGAAAAACTATTCCGATATTTCTGAGGTTGTTGCCGAGTTCAATGCGGTATCCATTCTCCGAGAAGCTGCAAGCGATGATAAGGTTCTTTTTGATGAATACGAAGTGATCTATGAAGATCTCCGCGAGGTAATCAATGCCAATATCAAAGCATATACCCAGCCTGAGAGTTTCATGGCTCGCTACATCCACTATGGTGAAGAACGCTATATTGGTCGTAAAGCAGCATTGACCGGATTACTTTCTGATATTTGTGATGAGGTGTTCTCTCAGACACCTATTATCAATAACGAAGCAATAAACAAGGACGATATTACATCTATCGCCTATAACAGCCGCAGCAAAATCATTTCTGGCCTATTGAGAAACGAACTTGAGAAGGGATTAGGGCTGACGGGTTCTGGACAGGAAGTATCTATTATGCGAAGCACATTGATTCGCACGGGGGTGCTCGTTGAAGAATCTGGCTGTACAAAAATCAACCTTTGTCCTGATGATTCGTATCTCGAAAACGCTTTGGCAGCGATTGTTGACTTCATTCGTGAAGCCCGCCAGAATGGACAGATGAATTTTGAGGAGTTGTATCGTCGTCTTACCGGTGCAGAGTATCACATCGGTATGCGAAAGGGACTCATCCCTATTTACTTGGCTGCGGTTCTCCATGAGTTTAAGCAGAGCGTTCTTCTTACCGACCGTTTTGGTCAGGTGGCAACCTCTACCGATGTTTTATTACAGATTAACGCAGAGCCCTCTGCATTTTCGGTGTCCTATCTGGATTGGAATCCGGAAAAAGAGCTCTTTGTCACAAACCTGGCAGTGATTTTCCATGACTATGTTCTTGAAGCAGAAAAAGCAAACAATGGACAAGACTATGTTGTACTTGCAATGCGTCGCTGGTATATGTCTTTGCCGAAGTATGCCAAGGAGATTAAGCGAACTATCTCTGGCGAAAAGGTTGATAAGAGATACACAGCATTCACACGCTTGCTAAGACAAAACAACGGCTCGCACGAGTTTCTGTTCCAGCGACTGCCTGAAGCATTCGGATATGCGGCGGAGTTTGAACCTGGTGTAGTAGAGAATGTCGCAGCGGCTAAAAACTATTTCGACAATGCAATCATCGTGTTGAAGAAAAGCCTTATTCGAGAGGTAAAGGAGCTGTTTGCTGCTCCTCATACAAAGCGTTTTGGAATGACCTCCCTCTCGTCTGTGATTAAGGACTGGTGTGAATCGCTGGATACAACAGTTTACGAGCAGTTATTTGCAGATGGAACAGAGAAATGTCTTGCTCTGTTTCGCTCAATCACCAATGACGAGGATACTTTCATCGCACGACTCGCCAAGATTGCGACAGATTTGAGGTTGGAAGATTGGGACGACAACACCCACAATCGCTTTTCCAAAAATCTGACCAAGTATAAGACAACTGCAGAACAGTATCATTCCAAGGCTGAACAAAAGAACGATAGCCACTCCGATAGCAACTACCAGGTAACTTTTGTAGATGAGAGTGGAACAACTAATACAAAACGATTTGACAGAGTTGAGATAACCAAGCGAGGGAAATTGCTACTCAACGCAATTACCTCTGATATTGAATCTATGGGACACTCTATCTCTGAACAAGAAAAGCGTCAGATCCTGATGGAGGTTCTGAAGAAGATGTGTTAAGGAGAGATGAATATGGCTTACTTTGATAATGCAGCTACCACATTTCCAAAACCAGAAGCTGTATATACATTTATGAGCGACTTTTACAGAAGCAACGGTGCCAGTGCTGGTCGTGGAAATTATGGTGCATCTCTTTCCGCAGGAGCGTTAATTGCGGAAACCAGACAGCTTTTACAAGAGCTGCTGCATTGTCAGGCAAAGCAGGTCGTGTTCACCCCTACCGCTACAATAGCTTTGAACATCGTTCTTCAGGGTTTAGTAAAGATGGGTGTGAAAGATGTCTACATTAGCCCATTTGAACACAATGCCGTGACTCGCACCCTACACGCATTTGAGGTGAGCGGTCAGATCAATGTTCACAAGCTCGTAGTATCAAAGAATATGGTCTATGACCTTGAGCGAATCCGTTATCAATTTGAAGAAAAACGCCCAGATTTAATTGTAGTGAGCCATGCAAGCAATGTTTTTGGCCTGATTTCCCCGGTTGAGGAGATATTCAGGTTGGGCAAACAATTTGATGCCTATACCGTTGTGGATATGGCTCAGACCGCAGGTTTGGTAGATTGCAATGTAGGCTCCAATGTGATTGATTTCGCCGTGTTTGCCGGACATAAGACGCTTTACGGCCCGACCGGTATCTCTGGATTTATGATGAAGCCAGAGATAAGGTTGCCGGCAGTTATCTTTGGTGGCACAGGCTACGAATCAGCGAACCAAGATATGCCCCTTTCCCTCCCGGAAAGATATGAGATGGGAACAATGAATCTGATCGGGGTCGCCGGACTTCATGCTGCACTTAAATGGATCAACGACATATCCATTTCGTCCTTGAGGGAAAAAGAAGCTCAGAATAGACAGCGTTTACTTGAGATTTTGGATGACTACTGGTTTATCAAGGTTGTAGGTAACTTCCCTAAAAACGAATATGTTGGGATTGTTTCCTGCCTGATTGATGGAATCAGTAGCGATAGCGCTGGAAAGCTCTTTGATGAAGTGGGTATTGCAGTTCGAACCGGCTTACAATGCGCTCCGTTGGCACATGAATTTGCTGGAACCTACCCGGCAGGAACCATACGCTTCAGCGTGAGCTATTTCACAACGGAGCAGGATTTCCAGGAGCTTATTAGTGCTCTTGACTATATCGAAGAAAATATATAAGCAGGGG
>CAVJCN010000095.1:0-6719 GCA_963647945.1 Absicoccus sp.
GTCTGTCTGTCTGTCTGTCTGTCTGTCTGTCTGTCTGTCTGTCTGTCTGTCTGTCGCAAGAATCGTGCCAAACATTAAACTGTACCCTACAAAGCGGACGCTTCTGTTTCATAACTTTCTCCTTTTCGGACACTGTTTTGCAAGTCCTTTTTTTGAAAAAATGCTTCTTTTTCACCTTTTTTCAAAGGTTTTTTCAAACGCGGCGAAAAGCCTGCGCTGTTTTTACCAAGAAACAATTATACAGGATAATCGCCGCCTTTTCAAGAACTTTTTTCGGCTTGAAATGATTTAAATTTGCATTTTAGCCCGATATACCCTCTCCATGGGTAGTTTTCTCACCCTTTCTCATTGTTTTTCAATCCATGAGATCATCAGTTGCAGGCGTTTTGTGCCTTGCCAGGTCTGACAGTCCGGGGAGCCGGCTATTGCCGCGGCGTGTTTTGCGCCGTCAAGAATATCCTCATAATCCTTTGCGTTTCCGAAAAGCACACAGGTAATACATTTCCCGCCTTGGGAAATTTTAAAGCGGACATGCTGCCCCAAATCACCCATGTATCTCACATCCGAAATGTCCACATTTCTAAAGCAAAAAAGCGGCTTTGGGTTTTGGTTTCCGAAGGGCGCCAGCTTTGCAACCGCTTCCGCAAGTTCGAGGCTCATGTCATCCGCATTTATTTCAAGGTCAAAGGGATGCTTTTTCCGAAAGATGTCCGGATTTTGCTCTTTCAGCTCCGCCATATCCGCGTTCAATCCCGATTTCAGTGCTTCAAAATGTTCCCGGCACATGAGAAATCCGCAGGCTCCTGCGTGGCCGCCGAATTTTTCAAAATACCCTTCATGCTTCTTGAGCAAGTCATAGAGGTTCACCCCCTCTATACTTCTTCCTGTTCCTTTTAGGTACTGCTTTTCGCAGCCCGAAGGAGTCAGAAGCACCGTTGGGCGGTTATATTTTTCTTTTATCTTGCCTGCCACAATGCCTGTAATGCCTTCATGGGCGTTTTCCAGCCGCAAAACGAGAAAGTCATCGACTTGTGTAAGTTTTTCCCTGCAGATTTCAAAGGTCTGCTGCTGGAGTCTTTTGCGTTCACGATTTTTCATAAGCAGATCCTGCACTATGGCATCTGCCTTTTTGCTTCCCTCCGGTTCAAGAAGGAGTTTCACCGCTTGGGAGGCGTCCTCGATTCTTCCGGAGGCGTTTAAATGGGGCACTATGACGAATCCGACATTTTCGGCGGTTATATCTCCGCAGGAAAGTCCGGCACCCTCTATCAGCTTTCTGAGGCCGTATCTGCGGCCGGTGTTTATCACTTTCAGTCCGAATTTTACCAAGGTTCGGTTTTCATCCATAAGGGGCATAATATCCCCTATCGTGCCGATGGCTACAAGATCCAGAACCTCCGAAAGCACGGACTTTGGCAGTCCCGCTTTCTTTTGGATCAGCTGAGCCATCTTAAAGGCAACGCCGCATCCCGAAAGCTCCTTAAATGGGTATTTTCCTCCGGATTTCTTGGGGTTTACGAGAAGGCAGTCTGCCATCCTGTCTGTAATATTGTGATGATCGGTGACAAGGATTTTCATACCCAGGCTCTTTGCATATTCCACTTCGGCTGCCGAAACGCTTCCGCAGTCAACGGTGACTATCATATGAAACCCCCGCTGCGCAATGTGTTTCACCGCTTCCGTGTTAAGCCCGTAGCCCTCCTCGAATCTTGACGGTATATAGTAGTCCAAATTTTCTGCGGGCATAAGTTTTCCCAGTACGCTGAGCATAAGTGCCGTAGCCGTAATGCCGTCCGCGTCATAATCCCCGTAAATGCAGATTTTTGAGCCTGCAGCTATTTCAGACAATATTAAATCCACCCCCGCCTGCGCATCGGCAAGCAGGGATGGGTCATATGTTTTTTGAGGTTTGTCCGAAAGGAACTCTTCCCTTTCTTCCTCCGTGAGGATCCCTCTTTTATTCAATAATTCTTTAATAATCTGATTGTAGTCTAACATTTAAATACCCATTTATTTAAAGTACGACATTGGGTTTACATATTCGCCGTTTTTGCGAACCTCAAAGTGCAGATGAGGCCCCGTTGAACGCCCTGTGGAACCCACTTTGGCTATAACCTGTCCCCGGGTCACCGTTTCACCCTTGCTTACGCAAAGGGCAGAGGCATGACCGTAAAGGGTCACTATTCCGCCGCCGTGATCAATCATCACGCAGTTACCGTAGCCGCCGTATACCTGCGACATGATAACTGTGCCGGAAGCCGCCGCCAAAATATCTTTGCCGCTTGAACACCCGATGTCAACACCGGTGTGATAAATCCAAGTTTTCAAAATAGGATGAAGCCTGTTTCCGAAAGAGCTTGTGATATATGTACTTGCGGGACACGGCCAGGTAAATTCGCCTCCCACATACTTGCTGCCGGTATCTATCATGCTGAGAATTTCGGAAGTCAGCCTGTCTGCCTCAGCTTTAAGCGCGTCTTCTTCCTTTTTCAGCGCCTTTTTCTTTTCCGTAAGTTCTGCCTGTTCCGCCGCAAGCTCTTCCTTTTGAGTTGCAAGAGCCGCACGCTTTTGTTTCAGCTCTTTTTTTATTGCCAGAAGTTCGTCGTGCTCTTTTTCAAGAGTTTCCAAAACTTCCATATCGTTCTTGTAAATTTTTTGTATTATCTCAAGGTTGGATACAAATTCCGAAATGCTGCCTGAACCCAGAAGCACATCAATGAATCCCAGGGAACCATTTTTGTACATAACTTTAAGACGCGCATTAAGGTTTGTTTCCCTCTCCTCCATTTCCTTTTCTTTAGCCTTAATTTTTTTCTCGGTGCTTGCTATATCCTCCGCCGATTTGTTAATCTGAGATGTAAGGGCATCAACCTTTGCCTGAACTTCCTTTACATCCTGTTCGACCTCCGTCATTTTTTTGCTGAGCTCGTCCTGCTCCTGTTTTACATCGCTTAGATCCTCTCTAAGCTGGCTTTCCGTAGCCCCAAAGGCGAGTCCCGAAAAGCAGAAAACCGTAGTCAGAACCACGCACATAAAAATTACAAAGCCTTTTCTTCCTAATTTCTTCATCTTTGCCCCTTTTCTTTAAGTATCTAAGAACTTACGCATTGAAATAATGCTCCCGCAGGCACCTATACTCATTCCCAGCGCAAGGAATATGATGAGCATATTTTCCGTCATATATTGGGTGGAAATCAGCGGCATGGAAACGATTGCAAGAACCTGCGGCCCGATTGCCGCTATCAGCTCTTTGTATATCAGCGCGATGAGCCCCGTAGAAACCAGCGCCGCAAGCATTCCTATGATAATTCCCTCCGCAAGGAACGGGCCTCTGATAAACCAGTTTGTGGCTCCCACATATTTCATGATTCGGATTTCCTTTGCCCTGGCAAACACGGTAAGTTTAACCGTATTTGAAACCACAACCACCGAAACCACCACGAGGAATGCCATTATAACAAGGGCACCGATCTGCAGGAAATTCGTGATTTTCGTGAGCTTCTCAACGGTTTCTCGGTAATACTGGACATCTTCTATTCCGTCAAGAGTACCGGCATATGCCGCAACATCCCCGGCATTATCCAGGGACTCCACGCTTATCAAAATCGAAGCGGGAAGGGGATTATCTCCCAAAGAATCCAGCAAATACCCGCTTTCTCCCCATCTTTCTTTTAAAACATTCAGCGCCTCATCCTTGCTCCTGTACTGCACATCCGTAACTCCATCCCGGGCGCGTATCTTATCCATAAGCTGCTGTGCCTGGCTTTCGTCCGTATCGTCAAGAAGGAAAACCTCAATCTGATCGTAATCCTGCTTAACTACCTCCGTAAACAAATTTATATTCACTGTTATTATGAAAAACATTCCCAAAATCAGCAGCATCGCCAGAATCGAAAAAATAGACGCAAGGCTCATACCCCTGTTTCTGAAAATCTGAAGGAAACCTTGTTTTATGTTGTATACAAAACTATTCAGCAAAATATGAGTCCTCCTTATATCCGTATTGGCCTTCTTCATCTCTGACAATTCTGCCACTTTCGATTGCTATGACCCGCTTCTTCATCCTGTCAACTATATCCTTTGCGTGGGTGACCATAACTATGGTAGTTCCTCTCAGGTTTATCTGCTCAAGCAGATCCATAATTTCCCATGCGGTGTTCGGGTCAAGGTTCCCCGTAGGCTCATCTGCTATCAAAACAATAGGATTATTTACTATTGCCCTTGCAATTGCAACTCTCTGTTGTTCTCCTGCGGAAAGCTCGTCCGGATATTTATGGGCTTTGTCGCTGATTCCCACAAGGCTCAAAATCTGCGGAACCTGTTTTCTTATTTGTCTTGGTGTCTTATGCAAGACTTCCATGGCGAAAGCCACATTTTCAAAGACCGTTTTCTTTGGCAGAAGTCTGAAGTCTTGGAAAACCGTTCCGACCTTACGCCTGAAAAGCGGAATTTCGCGGTTTGAAAGGTTTGTCACCTCATATCCGCAAGCGTTTATCGTCCCTTCGTCTGCGTCTATCTCTTTAAGAATGAGCTTGATGAATGTGGATTTCCCTGCGCCGCTGGGGCCAACCAAAAATACGAAGTCGCCTTTGTTTATATTCACACTGACATCTTCGAGGCCTATATTGGTACGATATTTTTTCGTAACATGGTCAAATGTAATCATTTTCTCCCCTTTATCGTCTTTTTATCGTCTTTATTTCAACATTTATCTCTTTTTTTCTACAAGTACCATATTATTATACTACATATTGGCCTCTTTTTAAATAGAAAAATAACCGATTTCAGCCCGATTTCACTGTTTTCACTGATTTCACACTGTTCTCACACTGTTCTTGCTCTGTTTTCAGAATATTGGAAGAAGTTTCCGTATTTCCAGTGCCAGGGCTTCTGTTTCGGAAACCACGGCTTTTCTCTCCTTTGCTTCCTCCCCGCCGGGTCGCATTATCCCTTTGAAAATCGGCATATTGCTGTATTCCGCCCGGTAAAACTCCTTCGGATCCATCATGGGAATTACAAAATCAAATTTTATCTTCATGAATCCCTCAACTTCCCGATGGCTAACCTTTGGGTTGTCTTTGTTGAGCACCCACAGGCAGGGCGTAGGGCGGTTCATTGCCGGAGCAAAGCCTTTTTTTGTCTTGATGCGGTTTTCCCGCAATGCTTTGACGGTTTCCTCTGCCGAAATCAAACTCGAAGGAAGCGGGTCTGCCACGCACACCACCAAATCCATGTGAGTAAGAGTGTGAATTTCCGGTGAGTCAATAACCAGATACCGCCCGGGGATTCTTTCGTAGGGTATTTCCTCCGTATATGTATATGTGTAGGCGCTTCTTTGCGGGAGAATTTTTTCCTCCCTGTCTACGATATATGGATTTCTCAGAATCCAGTTCACATTTTCAAAAATATTTGTTCTGCTTCCTGCGCTCAGCCCCTGTTGCCAGCTTCCGAGGTAGTCTGCAAAATTCCTTTTGTCGAAAATCTTTGCGAGGGAAAGGCTGTGGCTGCTTAGTCTGGGAGTTTGCGCCGCTTCCACATAGCAAACCCCCTCTGTCCGTCTTCCGAGTTCATATGCAATGCGTGAGGATATGAATGTAGCACCGGCTCCCGGTGAAATTCCCACAACCCCTATTTTAATTTTGACGGCATCCTCAAAAACGCCCTGCTCAAGTGGGCTCCATTCCTGCCCGCCGCTTAATCCAAAACCTCTGCTGCCTATTCGCATATTTTTCCCTGTCCTTTCATAGAATGTTTTGAAATGTATAAATGAAGGGAGTAATCAAATGTCTGAATATAAAGAAAAAAGAATTTTCCGGCTGCCTGCTAAGCCTTCCAGAAAAGCAGTCATCACCGTCCTCTGCATTCTCAGTGTCGCATGTATAGCGTGTTTCCTCATTTTCTCCGGTATCGCCGGGGGGATTTGGGGTTCGGGAAATGTGGATTTCACTCCGCTTGAGGAAAAAGACATTCCCCGCGCCATCGAAAAAGATGTCATTCCCGAATATCGAGAGCTGGAAAGGGCCCTTGGCTGTGTAGTTGATGATAAGGTCTATATAGTTGTAACTCGCGGGGAAAAGCCAACCGCCGGCTATGATGTTTCTATCGAAAAAGTAAATCTGGAAAAGACAAAGGATGGTTCTAATCTGGTTGTTACCGCCAAGTTTACAGATCCCTCGAATGATGAAACCGTATCACGCGTATCACGCATAATCTCATATCCCTATGCTGTCGCCGTTACCGATCTCAAAGGGCTGCCCGATACCATCGAGTTAAATGTGCGCTATTAAATGTGCGCTATGAGTAATGGTTCGGCGGTCGCATATGCATATGCATATGCCTATGCTTGCAGTTTGAAGCGGATACATGCACTTGCAGTTTGAGGCGGCCGGCGACCATTAGGTCGCCTCGAATTATTTTATTCAGAGTTCTGATTCTTGTCCGGTTTATTTAAAGCATCGCGACTTCTTCCTCGCTAAGTCCGGTGTTCTTGGCAATCACATCAATCGGAATGCCGGAGGCTTTAAAGTTTTTCGCGATTTCGCGTTCTTTCTGCGCCGCACCCAGCTTGATTCCGGACTTTTCGCCTTTTGAGAAGCCAAGTTCAATGCCTGACTTCTGCCCTTTTGAGAAGCCGGACTGCTCCCCTGCATCGTAGGCTTCTTTTGCCCTGATCTCCGCAAACTCCTCCACCGTAATTTCCTTGAATAACATACCGGTTA
>CAVJCN010000096.1:0-6671 GCA_963647945.1 Absicoccus sp.
GGAAGAATTACGACTATATCCTTATCGACTGTATGCCGTCTCTCGGAATGATGACGATCAACGCACTTGTGGCGGCGGACAGTGTGATTATCCCATCTCAGCCGAATTTTCTGTCAACAAAAGGCCTCAACCTTCTGCTTCGTTCTATTTCCAAGATAAAGCGGCAGATAAATCCGAGGCTGCGAATTGACGGCATTTTGCTGACGATGGTGGACAGCCGCACGAACAACGCCAAGAATATCATTGCCTCATTGCGTTCCACAGTCGGCGAAAAAATCCGTGTGTTTCAGACCGAGATTCCCTTTTCGGTAAGAGCCGCGGAGTGCAGCCTTTCCGGGGAGAGTATTTTCGCTCATGACAAGAACGGAAAGGTTGCTGCGGCGTATGAGGCACTTGCGAAGGAGGTGAAGGACATTGAAGAACGTGAAAAAAATCGATCTGGGGCTGACCGGGTACGATGAGCTTTTCATGACGGATGAGGAGCGTAAGGAAAACAAGCTCCCGAGAATCTATGATATCCCACTCACTGAGATTGACGATTTTCCCGACCATCCCTTTAAGGTAAAAATGGACGAGGACATGGATCAGCTTGTTGCGAGTATCAAGGAGCGAGGTCTCATTACACCGATTACGCTTCGGTCCAAGGAGGATGGTCGGTACGAGATCGTATCCGGTCACAGACGGCGAAAGGCCTGTGAGCTTGCGGGGCTTGAAACCGTTAAAGCAGAGGTTCGAGAAATGAGCCGAGATGAAGCCATAATTCTTATGGTTGAGTCGAATCTTCAACGCTCGGTGATACTGCCAAGTGAGAAGGCATTTTCCTACAAAATGCGGCTTGAAGCCATAAAAAGATTGCCAGGTAGACCGTCAAAAGAAAATTTATCCCCAGTGGGGATTGATTTACGCGGTAAGCAATCTCTTGATGTAATGAGCGAAGAAGTTGGTGACAGTCGAAATCAGATTCATCGGTATATCCGTCTCACAGAGCTTGACCCGGCACTTCTCGACATGGTAGACGAGGGCCGTATTGCCTTGCGTCCTGCCGTGGAAATCTCGTATCTGCAAAAGGATGAGCAAAACGCATTGCTTGAGGAAATCTCATATAACGATGCGACTCCATCTCTTGCACAGGCTATAAAGATGAAGAAGTTCTCGCAGGAGGGCAAGCTCAACGGCGATGTTATCGAGTCTATCATGAGTGAGGAGAAGCCCAACCAAAAGGAAAAAATCAATATCCGCTATGCGGATGTACGCAGGTTCATCCCATCAACCGTTCCATATGAAAAAACCGGTGCATATATTATGAAAGCGCTTGAGTATTATCATCGGTATCAGGAACGGCAAAAGGATCGAGGTGACGCAAGATAAGCCGACACCAAGGGGGTAGTGTACCCATTTGGCGAAGCTTCGCTGTTCCCCTCTCACACTCTCCCTTCTAATTAACCTGCTATACCGGCTCAAAGAAGAATATATAAGGGCACATTTGCCGCAGAAGTGATGCCGCCGTACAATAAAATAAAAAAACGGAGGTCAGCGTATGAGAAAATCACTTTATGCAGCATTGCTCCTGACAGTTCTGATTTTATCAGGCTGTTCGGTTGAGCGGCCAAGCCCACACGATACCGAAAAGCCAACTACGGATATTAGCTCCGAAGAAAGTGAACAGCACACCGAAACGGAGACAATTTCTTCTGAGCAGGTAAAAGCAGAATCAAGCGTTGATATAGATGACAGTGAGGAATCCAGGATTGAGCCAACGGTTCAGAATACGGAAGTCAACTCAGGTGATAGCGAGAATAAACCTTCCTCTGAGCCGGTAAAAGAGCCTTCCGTAACCTCTGAGCAAAATAAAAGCACAGATCAAAAGGCTCCTGACATTACGTCGACGGTCGAGGAAAAGCCGAAAGAGGTCACAATAGAAGAGACGACTCAAGCAGAGCCTGAAATTACCGAACCCGAAACGGCTGCATCCTTTGACATTGACTACTGGATTTCTTACGCCAAAACCACAGCACAGCAAAATGGATTGTCTTTAGACAGCACGGCAACAGACTGCTGGGATAATCCGATTACAGCAAAACCCGACTGCATTTATCTCGAAAGAGACATCACTTCCCGCATGAGCAGGTATGCCCGAGATGGATTTACCTCGGTTTGGGTATGGTACGAATGCGTCGGGACAGACAGCTATCTGATTTACGTCGGATACGCCTAATCAAAAATCAAAATGAATACGCGGGAAAGAAGCATCGTAGAAATACGGTGCTTTTTTCTTGCCCACAAGGAGGAAAACGAATGAAAAATATCATGAAAAAGAGCATGTCGGGACTGCTTGCGGTCCTCATGTGCTTCACTACTCTCATCGGTGCCGCAACGCCTGCCTTTGCCGCGACGGAGACCGGCACCTCGTATATGGTCTCCTATCCCCGTGACGGAGACGCAAGCCAGGTGTACAGCCAGGACGCTTGGGGTCATTCCGCAAAGAACTATATGAGCGGCTGGTCCACGAAGGGGTCAAACTATACAACCCTTCACACGATGGATTCGTATGACGGAAAGATCTGCTACTGCATTGAGCCCGGACTTACTCGAAACAACGGCGACAGCTATACCGCACTCGGCGAGAGCTTTTGGGATAACTACCCGAGCAATCTCAATGTGACGATTGAGCCTGATGATATCAAGGTTCTGCTCGGCAGAATCATGCAGTACGGTTATCAGGGCACGGTCTCAACTTCGTGGAAATCTCAAAACGCTTCTGATGCAGATAAGCTTGCCCATGCCTACGCAACGCAGCTTCTCGTTTGGGAAACTATCGTCGGCGAGCGTGACGCGAACTTCAATCACGTCAGCACCGGCGGATATGACACCGTCGCCTCTGTTGTAAGCACCAATCATCCGCTGTACAGCAAGATTTTTGCTTACTACAATAGCATGGTCGCAAGCGTCAAGAGCCATACCGTCGTTCCGAGCTTTATGTCTCGTAGCTCCGGTTCTGCGCAAACGGTTGAGCTTGAATGGGACGGCAGTCAGTACAGCGCAACAATGACCGATACCAACAATGTGCTTTCCAAATTCAGTTTTACTGCCAATGTGACCGGAATGAATTTTAGCGTCAGTGGCAACAAACTGACCATTACTACGGATACCGCACCTACGGGAACGGTTACTATTTCCGCAACGAAGTCTCAGACCCGTTCGGGCATCATCGTGTGGTCGGACGGCAAGACCGGCGGCGGTGTGCAGGATACCGTAACTTACTCCGCTTCTGTCAGCGACCCTGTTAAGGCTTCTCTTAAGGTTAAGGTCAGCTATGGTGCGGCGAAAATCATCAAGACTTCCGAGGACGGCAATGTTTCCGGTATTACCTTTACCATTGTCGGCGAGGGAGTAAATGAGACAAGAACCACAGATGCCAATGGCGCAATTCTCGTTGAAAATCTCATGCCCGGTACTTACACAGTCACCGAGCAGAGCTACGACAAGTACGAGCCGCAGGAAACCCGCCGTGTGACGGTTGTTGCAGGTCAGACCGCTACGGTCTCTTTCAACAATGTGCTCAAGCGCGGCGATCTGACCGTTACCAAGACCTCAGAGGACGGTCTGAACAGCGGTGTTACCTTCCACCTCTACGGCACTTCCCTCAGCGGTCTCGCAGTAGATGAGTACCGCTTAACCGATGAAAACGGAGTTGCCACTTTTGATGATGTGCTTATCGGCACTGGTTACACTCTTGAAGAGGTCGAGACAGCCATCCGCTATGTCATTCCCGACAGTCAGACGGCGGCAATCGAGTGGAACGCTGTGACAGAAAAGAGTGTTTCCAACATTCTCAAGAAGTTCAACGTGACCGTCACCAAGTCGGATAAGGAAACCGGCACGGCGCAGGGTGACGCTTCTCTTGCCGGTGCTGCCTACGGCATTTACAAGGGCGATCAGCTTGTGGATACCTACTACACCGACGAAAACGGGCAGTTCACGACAGGCTACTATGTCTGCGGTGATGATTGGACCATCCGTGAGATTAACCCGTCCGAAGGCTATCTCATCGACAACGGCGGTTATCCCGTCGGAGCGAGCGCACAGAATTACACGATTGAACTGAACAGCGCACCAGCACTTGATGTTACCGAGCAGGTGATCAAGGGCAAGGTCGCCATCATCAAGCACACGGATAACGGCGATACACAGATTGAGACTCCCGAGAAGGGCGCGGAACTCCAGATCTACCTCAAATCCGCCGGCAGCTTCGATGCCGCAAAGGAATCGGAACGAGACTTCCTCACCTGTGACGAGAACGGTTTTGCCGAAAGCAAAAACCTTCCCTATGGTGTGTACACCGTTCATCAGGTATCCGGTTGGGACGGCAGAGAGCTTATGCCCGACTTTGATGTGTTTGTCGCAAAGGACGGCGAAACCTATCGCTATCTCATCAACAACGCAAATTTTGAGTCGTTCATCAAGGTTGTGAAGGTGGATGCCGAAACCGGTAAAACCATTCCGTATGCCGGTGCAGGATTTCAGATTTACGATCCGGACGGCAATAAGGTCACGATGACCTTTACCTATCCCTCTGTTACTACCATCGATACCTTCTACACCAACGACGAGGGTAAGCTCATCACTCCCGAAAAGTTGGAATACGGCAGTGGATATAAGCTCGTTGAGGTTTCCGCTCCTTACGGCTATGTACTGAGCAACGAGGCAGTTTCTTTTGATGTCACCGAGGATAACTCCACCGAAGAAAGTGGCGTTAAGGTTATTGAGGTGAAGCTGGCCAATGTCGCACAGAAGGGCGTAATCAAAATCTCCAAGTCAGGCGAGGTATTCGCCACTGTCACCGAGGCGGACGGCGTATATCAGCCTGTTTACGAGGTACAGGGACTCGCGGGGGCAACCTATGAGATTATCGCCGCTGAGGATATCAAGACGCTTGATGGTACGCTTCGTTACAGTGCCGGTGAGGTTGTGGATACCGTAACTACCGATGAAAACGGTATGGCTGAGAGCAAGGCACTCTATCTCGGAAAATATGAGATTAAGGAAACCAATGCGCCCTATGGAATGGTACTGAACGGTGAAACTCACACCGCAGTGCTCGTGTACGCAGGTCAGGAGATTGAAATCACAGAAACCGCCGCAAGCTTCACGAATGACCGCCAGAAGGCACAGCTTGAACTAACCAAAGTGCTTGAACAGAACAAGCAGTTCGGCATCGGCACGAACAATGAGCTCTCGGCTGTAACCTTCGGTTTTTATGCCGCCGAAGAACTCACAGCAGCGGACGGCAGCAAGATTCCCGCCGACGGTCTTATTGAAATCATGTCGGTTGATGAAAACGGCAAGGCAACGCTTAAGAGTGACATTCCATTCGGCAACTACTATGTCAAAGAGCTGAGCACCGATTGCCATTATCTTCTCTCCGATGAGAAATATCCCGTTGTTTTCGATTATGCGGGACAGGATATCGGCACGGTTAATCTTGAAGTAAATGGCGGCAAGAGCATTTCCAATGAGCTTATCTACGGCAGTGTTCACGGCATTAAGAAGGACGAAAACGGCAACGGTCTCGGCGGTGCGACCATCGGCCTCTATACAACCGACGGGAAAGAGCCGATTCTCACAACCAAGTCCGCAGACGACGGCAGCTTTTCCTTTGAAAATGTTCCTTACGGTGAGTATGTCATCAAAGAGATTGAGGCACCCACAGGCTACGTTCTCGACAGCACTCCTCACTCGGTGAAAATCGATAAGGACGGCGCGGTCATTGAGATTGAGCTTACCAACACCGTCATTCGCGGCAGCGTTCAGCTCACCAAGGTGGACAAGGATTATCCCGACCATCATCTGAGTGGCGCGGAGTTTGAAGTGTACAAGGACGGCAAGTCCATCGGCAAGCTGGAGGAGCTCTCCGACGGTGTGTACAAGATGGATAATCTCGAATACGGTGAATACACCTTGAAGGAAACGAAAGCTCCCAACGGTTTCTATCTCGATGAAAAGACCTACACCTTTGCCATCAAGGAAAACGGTGCGACGGTAGTTGTTGAGAACGAGGCCGGCAAGGGCTTCATCAACGAAGCACAGACCGGCAGTCTCCGCATTGAGAAAACCTCTGAGGACGGAAAGCTGCAGGGCTTCACCTTCCATGTTGAAGGCACAGACGCAACAGGCAACGCTTTCTCCAAGATCTATGTGACCGACGAAAACGGACAGATCAATATCGACGGTCTGCGTATCGGTGACTATGTGGTCTCCGAGGTTGCGAACGACGCAACCAAGGCATATGTGCTCCCCGACAATGTAACCGTCACGGTTTACGCGGAGAAAACAGTTGTCGCGAAATTCCATAATAAGCTGATCCCCGAAACTCCGGATGTTCCGAAAACCGGTGACAACACAAATATGACGCTGTGGGCAGCGCTTGCGGGAGCTTCTCTCGTAGGCGCAGGCATCGCGGCGTTCTTCACATTCAGAAAGAGAAAGGAGACCGGACGTCATGAGCGCTAAAATGATTATCGGTATCGGGCTTGTGGTGTTTATCATCGCAGGCCTTGTATTTTTGAAAATCAGAGCAAAACGTAAATAACAAAACACAGGGCGGCGGCATCTGAAATACGGTGCCGCCGTTCCGCTTTGAGGAGGAACAAACATGTTTATAGACTGGGACC
>CAVJCN010000097.1:0-6656 GCA_963647945.1 Absicoccus sp.
TGACCGAGGAACAGGCAGAGGAATACTTTGCCAAATTGCAGCCGGCGATGGGTGAATTGTACGATGATGAGATTGATGCGGCTAGCGGCGGCGGCTGCGGAAGCGGAGAGAAAGAAACGAATTACAAAAAGATTCATTCTACCGAGCCTGCCTGTATCTATTATCAATGTGATCGCTGCAAGGGCGGGCGAGACAGTCACACTGCCACCTGTCGTATCGCCATAAATGCCCTGGATCCCGATTCGTCGGGATTGGGAAGGCTCTTTTATAACACCTGTTACGGATGTTATTACGGGGATTTTGGCGACAGCTTAGACGGCTACTGCTGGAATGAGAACACAAAGTATTAAGGAGGTTCACCATGAACGAAGAATTACTTAAAAAAGCAAAGAATGTACGGTCTGTTGAGGAATTGCTTGCATTAGCAAAGAAAGAAAACATTGCGTTGACTGAGGAACAGGCAGAGGAATACTTCGCCAAATTACAGCCAGCGATGGGTGAATTGTCCAACACCGAGCTTGATGCGGTTAGTGGCGGAGGCTGCGGCGGATCTTCTCCTTCTGCTCCCCAAAGCGTTACCGTCAGAGGGCGTGCGATTGACTGGAATTGTCCAAAGTGCCACAAAGACTGCTGGGACTTGGTGCAATTCGGTACGACTGTCACTCAGAAGCTATGGTATTGCTGTGTTTGTGCAGAAACACTCGGGTATGAAAATGCTCCCCAGGTGAATCAGCCCGGGCGGGAGTGGGAGTTTCCAACCGTATATGTAACGATTGAATAAAACAGGAGGAACTTATGGCATACGAAGAATTGATGCGCAAAGCAAGAGAAGCAGCAAGCACAGAAGAACTTATGGAGCTTGCCAAAGCAGAAAATATAGAACTGACAGAAGAAAAAGCACAGGAGCTCTTTACACGCCTTCATGCGGAAGGTGGACTCTCCGATAATGAATTAGATAATGTAGCAGGCGGCGGATGCAGTGAGAGTACGGCACTTAAATATAATGTTGGGGATATTGTTGCACTTGTCAGCAAAAGATGCCCTGACTGCAATGGAAGTGTGTTCCGGATTACCTATGTAGTCAAAGATGCCACACGTACGAGTGATTACTGGCTTGAATGCATTCATTGCGGACTTAGTGCTACGGTGGCATGGGAAAGCGATATTGCCGGTCGTATTAACTGAGAGGAAATTAGTTATGGACGAAAATAAAAAAGAATTATCAAAACAGGAACTGGAGGCGGCTAGCGGCGGCGGCTGCGGAAGCCCCTCTGAGCTGCCGAAATTTCAAATCGGAAATCATGTGTTGAAGAGAGGAGAGGCTACATGTAATTTACAGTTTCCATTCACCTGCCGTTCGTCACACTATGTGATTGATCGAATTGCACACTACGATAGTCACGGTTATCAGTATATCGTACATTGCCCTGTTTGCAATGCAAGCGTTGGGCTTTGGGAGGACGAAGTGGTCAAACTGTAAAGCTATAATATGAACCCTGTATAATATTGTAAACATGAAAAGGAGACACAGTGATGAAAGATAACAGCAACGAGATGATTGACAAGGCGAAAAACTGCCAAAGCGCAGAAGAACTCATTGCCCTGGCAAAGGAAAACGGTGTGGAGCTTACTGGCGAACAGGCGGAAAGTTATTTTAAGTGTATGCACGAAAACGGCGAACTGTCTGACGAGGAACTTAACAATGTTACCGGCGGCGGCTGCTATAATCATGACGGTTATCTCTATACCACGATTGGGTACGGTTGTGAGCATTATGAGGCGCGAGGCGATTTTGGTGTCGCCGGAACCTGCTGCCGCTGCAAATATTGGGATTACAGTAAGGTAAGTCAGGTCGTAATTATCGGTCAACCGTTACTTTGCCAGTGTGAGGCGAATAGAAGAAAGCAGGAGGGCTGAGAATGGAACGGGATAAACAGAGGGAACTGTTCGATGACGAACTGGACGCAGTAACCGGCGGCGGCTGCGGTGATAACGGCGGCGGTAATGCTAACCCGACTGCAAGTATGACCGTAACTTGTAACACCTGCGGTCGTGTGATGCCCAGAGATTCGCTCTGGCTTTATACGCAAAACGATGACGGTACGGTCATCTGTGAACAATGCGAATCCGGGCAGATACAAGGTGACATCGCTCGTGCCTATGACATGATTGCGGAGCGAAATAGATAACCAAGTATCTCGATTGAGAATAGTCCAGACATATAGAAAGGTTGAGTATGAAAAAATATATCTTGAACAAAAATATAGCGCTGCGTTCCTGGCGGCTTGTTCCCTATGCCTACTATGTTCGTGGCATTCGCAATGCCATGGGGCTTAAGGCAGAGGAATATGATTTTCTATCTAAGTGTGATGGCGTCCATGAATTTGACGATGCTGATGCTTACGCTGCCGTTTTTTTGCGGCGAAACATGATTCATGTATCTGATGGAAGCGAGCAACTCTCCGACTGGCAAAAGCCACGTTTTTGTGATAACCGTTATTTTCCGGCTGCGAATTGGTCCATTACCGGCAAATGTAATTATAACTGTCGGCATTGCTTTATGGCGGCAGACAATGCTCGTTTGATGCGAGAATTTTCGAGGGACGAGTGGCAGAAAACATTGAACGAGCTTGACCGTTGCGGGGTACAATCGCTTACGCTCACCGGCGGTGAGCCTACCATTCACCCGGATTTTGTCGAAATTGTGCGAGAAATTTATAAGCGGGGCATGGTAGTAAATGAGTTGAACACCAATGGCTGCTTGGTGAACGATACACTTCTTAAAACATTCCGTGAGATTGGAGCAAATCCACTAATTAAAATTTCCTTTGACTGCATCGGTCATCACGATTGGATGCGAGGAAAAGTTGGCGCGGAAGCAGAAGCTATGGCGGCGATTGATGCTTGTAAACGAAACGGATTTGCAGTCCGTATTCAAACCTGCGTTCATCGATTGAATATTGACACGCTGTACGAAACAGCAGAGCTGATGGCGAAAAAAGGTGTGGAGCAAATGCGTATCATTCGGACCACTGAGGTTCCACGCTGGGAGGAAAATGCCGAGGGTGCTTGCTTTGGCTTGGAGGAATATTACGATTTGATGTTGGATTTCACAGAACGCTATGTCGCAGCCGGGTATGAAATGGAAATTGATATGTGGCAGTTTTTGCAGATCTTTCCGAAGTTTAGGCGTTATCATTACCGTCCGGTGGAAGGCAGCTGCCACAGCTTCCGGGACAGTGCGCCGGTATGTCGTGGTAACCGAGGTATGATCGCTATCAACTCCGATGGCTCCCTTGTCCCGTGCAATCAGCTTTCCGGCACTTTGGAAAAACGAGGAATCCATCTTGGGAATATAAAGACAGGCGATTTGCAAAAATTTCTCCAGGAGAGTGAATACCTTGACTATGTGACCTGTCCGATTTCTAAACTGCACGAGAAAAACGAAACTTGCCGGGAATGTGAATATAAAAAACTTTGTGCCGGCGGTTGTCGTGCACTTGCCGTATTGATGACGGAGGACTACTACGGTATCGACCCGACCAAATGCAGTTATTTCAAAAATGGCTATATGGAAAAAACAGATGCGGTATTCCAGCGTGTAGCGGAGCGTACCGGAATCTGTTATCACAATTTTGATGATGTGAGGGAATGATACGGAAAGCTAAACTACATAGTAGGTAAACATCTCCGAACCTGTCCTTGTGGGGCAGGTTTTTATTTTTTATTGCCTCAATTTTTTATTTTTGTCGCCTCAGTTTTTCAGGCACCCGATGGGAACCACATAAACCCCATCTTTACGGCGATATGCCCAGTCGCCGATTCCCGTCAGAACCATAAGAAAAGAGGGCGCATTCATCTTATCGGTATCAATTTTTGCTGCCATTGCTTTCAAACTCTTTGCGCCTTCTTCAATGAATTTGTCCCCGCCGAGCTTGATTTCAATAAGACCGTATTTGCCGTTCCTCAGATGTATAACCGCGTCGCATTCCTGCCCGTCTTTATCTCGATAGTGATAAACTTCGCCGCCCAACGCATCCGCAAAAACACGCAGATCTCTGATGCAGAGTGTTTCAAACAGAAAACCGAAGGTCTTTAAGTCATTTACCAAGTCATTCGGGCCGATTCCCAAAGCGGCGGCAGCGATAGAAGGGTCGATATAGTAACGGGTATCAGCGGAACGAATGGCGGTTTTTGACCTCAAATTCGGATTCCAGGCAGGCATATCCTCCACCACAAAGATCTTGCGAAGCGCATGAACATAAGAGGCAACGGTTTCCTCACTGATTGGCGTTTCATCGTTTGCGGCAATATCTTGGGCAAGGGCGGTATTCGGTACTTGACATCCTTGATTCCTCGCATAGGAACGCATAAGGCGCTTCACTCTTTCGGCATTCTTTTGTACATTATCTGCCCGGTTAATATCAGAGTGAACAACGGCATCATAGTAATCAACAGCTTGATCCAAAGCGATTTCATCACGCATATCCAACGCTTGGGGCCATCCCCCTCGACACACGAGGAAAGCCAGCCGGTCAATACGCAAACCCGAAGTTCCGTCAATCTCCGCCGTTCCCTCAAACAGATCTTTCAAACAGACCTCGCCTGTGGAATCTCCGGACTCATACAAGCTCATTGGTCGCATGGTCAACCAAGTGAAGCGTCCTGTACCGGAGTGGGTAATTTCCTTGGTATCTGCGGGAACAGCAGAGCCGGTTAGAATAAATTGTCCAAGTTCATCACGATGGTCAACCTCAAAACGAATCGCATCCCAAAGCTTTGGGGCAAGCTGCCATTCATCAATCAACCTCGGAGCAGCCCCGTTTAATAATCGCTTGGGGTTCAGCTCGGACATAGCAATGTTCTGTTCTTTCGTTTCCGGGTCATCCATATACAAAATGCTTGCGGAAAACTGTTCCGCGGTGGTAGTTTTTCCACACCACTTCGGCCCCTCAATCAGTACGGCGCCTTTACCATCCAACTTTCTTTTCAGAAGATCGTCGGCAATTCTTTTTCTGTAATTCTTCAATCGAAACACCTCATCTCCATTTGCATTATCCATATTATATACCGTAATCACGAATCTTACAACATTTTTCCGACGGTTGGCGAAGAATTTTTCCGACGATTGGCGAAGAATTTTTCCGACGATTGGCGGAAATTCGCTCCGATGGTTGGCGAGTTATCGTCAAGTTATTTGCCAAATTCCTAAATTTGCTTGAAAACAGGCGCAAATTATGGTATCTTGCTGATAGGAGAATCGGAACAGGAAAGCAGATTCCGGCAAATAAATAAAAAAAATTGAAAAAAACTATATACCTTTTCAACATTTTTGCGTATAAATATATGAAACAACAAGAGAGGAGATACAATGGACAACAAACTCACTCATGAACTGCTTGAAAAAGCAAAGCAGGCAAAAACCCCGGAAGAACTTGCCGCCCTGGCAAAGGAAAACGGCATAGAGCTGACCCCGGAAAGCGCAAAGGCATATTTTGCGGAGCGCAATTCCAAAAGCGGCGAGCATTCCGACGACGAGCTTGACAGCGTAGCCGGCGGCAGAAAATGCGGAACGATCTACTATGAAGGCTACCCGGTTGTTTCAAATTTCAATAGCTGCGAATACTATAAAGAGAATGCATGGGATGGAAGCGGATACTGCATGGACTGCACCTACCAAGGAATCGGGGCGGACGGATGGCTGCCGATTTGCACCTGCCGGGAAAGACGCAACAACTGATTCGGACAGGCTGACCGATTTAAGATTTATTTTAGATGTAAGGAGAATTTATCATGGAAAACAAACTCACCCGGGAGCTGCTTGAAAAAGCAAAACAGGCGAAAACCCCGGAAGAACTTGCAGCCCTCGCAAAGGAACAGGGCATGGAACTGACCCCGGAAAGCGCAAAGGCTTACTTTGATCAGCTTAACCAAACCGGCGAGCTTGGCGATGACGAGCTTGACAGTGTAGCCGGCGGCAGAAAATGCGGCACAATCTACAAAGAGGGAAGACCGGTGATACTGAGTCTGAATAGCTGCGAACACTATAAATATAACAAAGAGAAATCGAAAAAAGATGACGGATACTGTCAATCCTGCACTTACAGTACTCCATCCGGAATGTTGATGGTTTGCGACTGCCCTCAGAGGTACAATAATTAGTAACGGGATCAGATAACGGGCAATTTTAAAAAAAGGTTTATATGGAGGAAGAAATAATGAGATTAGAAGAACTGTACACAAAAACAATGGCGGATGAAACTCTGAAAAAAGCCTATGTGGATGCGGCGATTGAGAATAAATTAGCAGAATTTCTGAAAACAAACGGCTGCGAGGCGACGGTGGAGGAACTCAAGGCATTCATGGATTCCAAGATGAATAAGAAAGGCGAACTTTCCGACGACGAGCTTGACAGCGTAGCCGGCGGAAGAAAATGCGGAACGACCTACAAGGATCATCGCCCGGTTATTACCGTGGGAAATACCTGCGATCTCTGGCGTTGCGAAAAATGCCACACCCGTAAAAGAGATATGGGCTCATCAATGACCGTTGATGAGTGTATTACATGCCGTGCTTGGGGTGTCTGCTCAAACTGTGAATATTCCCGCTCCGAAAGCGGGCTGCTTCTGTGCTATCATCCGCAAAGATATGACAAC
>CAVJCN010000098.1:0-3091 GCA_963647945.1 Absicoccus sp.
GCTCTGGAACAAGCAGATGGTGATGAACGCCATCGGCAAGTGGATTACGGCTGAGGAGGCCGAGGAAATCCTCGGCGGCGCAAATGCATAATCGGCATCCGGTGGGAGCCTGCTTACACGGCATGGCTCCCACGATGTATTCTGCCGTGATAAAATGCGGCTTTTATAAAAGAGGTGGTGAACAGCATGGGAATGTCTAAAAGAGATTACCAGTTGAAGCTGGCGAAAATCCGCAAGGACAATATCCAAAAGCAGTACAAGCAGTCCCTCCGCGAGGAAAGACAGAAGTACAGCACCAAGCGCATCGAGACGAGCAAGCTGCTTGCCATTTATCTCTTTGTGCTTTTCAACATTGTGCTGGTGTACGCAATGGCCGCCATGTGGGTGCTTCATGACCTGACATATCTCGGCGTTCTGATTTCCGACATCGCCGCGCAGGTTCTCATCTACGCGATTTACTGTCTGAAGGCGTACTGCGCCAAAAAGCAGAGCGAGAGCGTCAAACTGCGCAGAGAGCGTCTTTCGCAGGAACAGACGGGTAACGACGGTACGCTGAGTGATGTTCTGTCCGCCGGTACGGAGAGCACGGTGTCCGTTCCGTTCCGGAACGGCGCAACGGTGGATGATGTGTATAGCTATAACACCGAGGGCATTGGCAACTGATAGGGGGTGACACGCCATGACATTTAAGATACGAACCAGCAAGCCGGAGGCTGGCAATAAATACTACATAACGAAAACGAACGGAGGCTATTCCGACGCCATCAAGGGCAGTCCGACGGATGCGGACTGTGATGTTCTTTCCAACTGCGTCGGTTACGCATACGGACGGTTCAACGAAATCGGCGGGTACGGATACTGCAAGTATCTGCGCCCCGTGAACGCAGAGAACTTTATCCAGTATGCCTCGGGGCTGACGGTCGGGCAGACACCGAAGCTGGGAGCCTGCATGGTCTGGCAAAAGGGCACTACTTTGAACGGCTCAGACGGGGCGGGTCATGTCGCCATTGTTGAGAAGGTCGTGAGCGACACGGAGATACTCACATCCGAGAGCGGCTGGGGAAGCTCCACTCCGTTTTGGAACAAGACAAGAACAAAAGGAAATGGCAACTGGGGTCAGGGGACTGCGTACAAGTTCCTTGGCTTTATTTATAACCCGGCGGTCGAGGATGAAAAGCCGTCGGGCAATACGACCATCACGGCTGCCGCAAGCGTTTTGGACGAGAAAGGTATCTGGGATTATCTGCTCGGCAAAATCGGCAACGCATTCGGCGTCGCCGGTCTGATGGGCAATCTCTATGCCGAGTCGGGCTTAAAAGCCAACAATCTGCAAAACAGCTATGAGTCCAAGCTCGGATACACGGATGCCACCTATACCGCCGCCGTGGATAACGGCTCTTATACGAAGTTCGGAACAGACAGCGCGGGATACGGTCTGGCACAGTGGACATACCATACCAGAAAGCAGGCTCTACTTTCCTTTGCGCAGCGCAAGAACAAGTCCATCGGAGACACGGAGATGCAGCTTGAGTTCCTGTATAAGGAACTGTGTGAGGGGTTTAAGGATGTCCTTGCCGAGCTGAAGTCCGCCAAGACGGTGCTTGCCGCTTCCAATTCCGTTCTTACGAAATTCGAGCGTCCCGCCAATCAGGGGAGCGCAGTCCAAAACAAGCGGGCATCGTATGGTCAGACATACTACGACAAATACGCAGGCAAGACGGTGACAAGTACACCGCAGAACACAGGAAAGGAGACGACAAACATGGGTTATACGAACAGCTCACTCGTGGCGTACACGAAGCTGAGTCCGAATCATTCCGGGCAGCGCACCCACAGCATCGACCGCATTACGCCGCACTGCGTGGTGGGTCAGTGCAGTGTAGAAACGCTGGGCAACATCTTCGCACCGACTTCCAAGCAGGCAAGCTGCAACTACGGAATCGGCGTGGATGGCCGTGTGGGTATGTATGTCGAGGAAAAGAACCGTTCATGGTGTTCTTCCAGCAGCGAGAACGACCAGCGGGCTATTACTATCGAGTGCGCCTCTGACGCTACCGCGCCGTATGCTTTCAAGGATGTTGTTTACAACAAGCTCATTGAGCTTTGCGCCGACATCTGCAAGCGCAACGGCAAGAGCAAGCTGGTGTGGCTCGGCGACAAGACTAAGACGCTCAACTACACGCCCGCATCCGATGAGATGGTATTGACCGTTCACAGGTGGTTTGCCAATAAGAGCTGCCCCGGCGACTGGATGTACGCACGCATGGGAGACCTTGCCTCTAAGGTCACTCAGAAGCTCTCCGGCGGCACTGTTGACACAGGTAAGACTGACACCACGAGCGACACTACGAGCGCGTCCAAGACGCTCTACAGGGTGCAGACGGGGGCTTTCTCGAAGAAGGCAAATGCCGATGCTTTTGCCGCAAAGCTTAAGGCGGCAGGGTTTGCCACCTACATCGTGCAGGTGGGCAATCTGTACAAGGTGCAGGTCGGCGCGTTTGCACAGAAGACAAATGCGGACAACATGATGGCGAAGCTCAAGGCCGCCGGTTATGACGCATTTATTACCACAAATTCCGGCACGGCTGTGCAAAGCGGCGATGCTGAAAGCACCAAGAAGACGGCGGCTGAAATCGCCAAGGAGATTTATAACGGAACCTGTTCCGACTCCCGGTGGTCTTCATGGGGTAACGGTGCAACCCGTGTGACACGGCTGAAGCAGGCCGGTTATGACCCGTCTGAGGTGCAGGCAGAGGTCAATAAACTGTTTTAACGCAGAAGTAATACGGAGGTATTAGTTATGGATTGGACGGAAATTTTGAAGTACATCGCAGCAATCGCTTCCGGTCTGGCGGCTACCATCCCCCTTGTCATTCAGCTTGTCAAGTATATCAAGCAGGCTGTTAAGGAGAGAAACTGGGGCGTTGTGCTGGCGAAGGTCATGTCTCTCATGGAGACAGCCGAGAGCAAGTTCAAGGAAGGGGCAGAGCGCAAAGAGTGGGTGCTTGCGATGCTCAAGGCCAGTGCAGACGGCATCAACTATGACATCGATTACGATGCCATTGCCGAAATGATTGACAGCCTGTGTGAT
>CAVJCN010000098.1:3834-6654 GCA_963647945.1 Absicoccus sp.
GGGGTCGGGTAGCGGAAGGATTCTGTTATGAAAGTGCTCAGGCTATCCGCCTATATTCTACCAAGAAGGAAACAAAAACACAATCATTTTATCAGGCGGCAGCAGGACTGTCCGCCGCAGCGTTGAAACAAGCAGTGGGGTCAGTTTCCGTTGCTTGCGGAGCTTATCGAGGGTTGGGCGGTTTCCACGAACTGATGTAGGAGAAATCCGAAAGAAAACGCCATCAAAAATTCATTTGACAACGCCCCTATATGGGGCTATAATAATAACACAGGGAACATCTGCTGGTAACAGATGCTCCCTGCGGTGGAGACCCAGACGGTTGCCACAAGTTGATACGAACACTTAGAGTCGAGGCTTAGCCTCAGCAATCAGTGAGCCGTACTGCTGTCACAGACGGTTATCGCTCAATAGCAGTTGACTTTGCGTATGCACTGCTATATAATTATTAAAGAGGAAAGAACAACGAGCCGTTAGGCGGTTGCCTTTCGTACAAAACTCAGTCAATCATTTGGAGCGATGCTCCGCAAATCTTGTGAGCTGTCTACTGGCATAGGCAGCTCACTTTTTCTCGTTTTTGGACTCGATGTACTTGTTGGATAGGCAATCGCCAAAAAGCACTTGACAACTACGGTAAAATCGTATATCATGTAACT
This sequence comes from Absicoccus sp., assembly GCA_963647945.1. Taxonomy (GTDB): domain Bacteria; phylum Bacillota; class Clostridia; order Peptostreptococcales; family Anaerovoracaceae; genus CAG-238. The sequence continues at coordinate 4,491 of CAVJCN010000098.1, forward strand.
ACGATAAAATCGTAGATTGGTAGGACAACCGTATGACGAGAAAGTTTATTTACACTGAGCCGTTTCGCCGCTGCTGGAAGGCAATGGGTCTGAGCGATAGTGAGTTACCTTCTTTAGAAGAAGCTCTTTTGGAGAACCCGCGTCTTGGAGATGTGATTGAGGGAACTGGCGGAGCGAGAAAAGTGCGTATCCAACTGGAGGGGCGTGGGAAAAGCGGCGGTGGCAGAGTGATTTATTTGGATATCTTTGAACGAGAGAATTTGTATCTGCTTTTTGCATATCCTAAAAATGTACAGGAGAATCTTACCCCCGACCAGAAAAAGGCGATTCGCAAGATGATTGAAGCAATTCAGAAGGAGTGATTGTATGTCTGAACTGAAATTTAAGTCCTCCCTTTCTATGGAAGAAATCGAAAACAATTTCAAGAATGTCGATTTCTTTTCCGGAATCATGGATGGTTTAGCCGAAGCTCTTGCGTACAACAAGGGCAGAGCTGCTACCAATACATTTGTGAGGAAGAAATCTCTGCCAACGGTAAATGTTTCTGAAATCAGGGGCGCACTTTCTATGACGCAAAAAGCATTTGCAGAGGTACTCGGGGTTTCTTGCCGTACCGTTGAAGCGTGGGAGAGCGGGAAAAGTACACCTACTCCTACAGCCAAAAAGCTGATGTATTTGATTCAAGAAGACCATTCTCTTGTGCAGAAGCTCTGATTCTATATCAATCCGACGCTCGCTGCGGACAGCGTAAACGCAGCTTGTGGGCTTGCACATGCCGGAAATAATCTGCGGAACTGCCCTCACAATCTCAACTATGATCGTCGGCAAATTCTGAATGAGCACCACGAAAAGCTGAACGCCCGCCATAATGATTTGGTCGATGTTCCCGATCAGCGCGTTTACAATGCCGCTTATGATTTGCGGGATTGCTTGAACGATCGTTGTTATAATCTGCGGCAACGCCTGTATGAGCGCGACAAGAAGATCAATGCCCGCTTGAATGATAAGCGGTATATTCTCCGTAAGCGCCGTTAAAATTCCGTCGATGATCTGCGGGATTGCTTCAACAATCGTTGTGATGATCTCCGGAAGGGCGGTAATTAACGCCGTCAGAAGGTCGATACCCGCTTGAATAATCTGCGGGATCGCGTCTAACAAGCCGTCAATCAGCGCGGATATTACTTGCGGCAATGCCGCGACAAGAACGGGGATCGCGTTTATAACGCCTTCCGCCAGCCCTGTGATGAGCTGTAACGCCGCGTCGATCAGCAACGGGATATTGTCAATCAGCACTTGCACAATGTCCGCTACAAGCTGAACCAGCGAAGGAACAAGCGTCGGTAACGATTGTGCTATGCCCGTAGCGATATTCGCGATCATCTTCACCGCGAATTCAAGGAAGGTCGGTAACATTTCCGTTAGCTTCTCGATCGCGAACGTAACCATACCCAGCAAGCCGTCCGTGAAGTCCTTTGCCGCGTCCTCCGCGCCGGAAAGCGCGCCCGTCAAGCCTTTTCCGATAAGCTCGACGAACGGCGTTATTTCCTGCAAAAGCTCCGCCGCAAGCTGTTTCAACTTTGTAATGATCGGTTCAGCAATCGCGCCCAGCGCCGCCATAGCGCTGTTCAGATTTGCCGTTGCCTTCTGCGCGTCGATAATGTCGCCGTTTACTTCTCTGTACTTGTCCGCCGCTTCGGAATATAGCCCGTTCAACGTGGACGTGATAAGGGCTTGCCGCTCCTGCTCCGACGTGCAAGCGTCAAGGCTGGCTTGAAAATCATCTTCGGAAACGCCCGCCCAATTCAGCGCGTCGGCAAGATTGCCCGTGATTGATCCCGTCTTTGCCGTTTCGTTTGCGGCTTCGGTCAAGCCTTCAATCGGTAAGCTGTCGCCGAAGGTCGCGTAAACGCCCGTGCAAATGTTTGTCCAGTCCGAAAGTTCTTTTTCGTTTGTAGTCAGCTTCGCAAGGTGTGCGGCGGCTTCTGTCGCCTGTCCGTCGTCGCCAAGAACGCCGTATAACTCCGTATAGGTGTTTTTCGCGTCCTCTGCCGAATGTCCCGCCGTCGTGAAGCTGGTTTCGAGTTTACCCATATTTTCGCGGGCTTCGCGTGTTTCTTCGGCAAGCCCGAAGAACGCCGCACCCGCCGCCGCGATTGCCGCGCCC
>CAVJCN010000099.1:0-6639 GCA_963647945.1 Absicoccus sp.
ACCTTGTAGAAATACTTGGTGCCTTTCTTGCCGGTGGTGTTGGTGTATGTGGTGGCTTTCTTTGTTACTGCGGACTTGTAGCCCACCGCTTTTTTCGTGGAACGATAGAAGCGGTATTTTACGGTGTAGCCTGCTTCCTTCAGGTCACTGATGATGGCTTTATCGCTCTTATCGAGGCTTGTGGTTACCTTGATATAGCCCTTTGCGGTCTTCGCGGAGCGTGCCACCGGAGTGAGCTTCGCAACAAGCGCCGCTGCGTCTATTTCGTCCTCGGTTTCAAGTCCCAGTTCGTCAGCGTCTACCAGTGCGAAGTCCGAGAAGTGAGATGTCGTGAACTCATAACACTTCTTGCCGTTTACTTCTTTGCTCTTACCCGGCATCTGTTCAATCTTGCCGTCCTCTGCGATATGGATCGCGGCTACTCTCTTGTTCTGTAACGCGGTTGAAATTGCAACGGTTACGGTTACTTTACCGGTCTTGAAGTCGGAGATGGTCTTGTCGCCGGATTTTACAGTCAAGCTGAGAATCTGACCGCTCTCTCCTGCTGCTTTCTTTTGGACTTCCGTCGGGTTTGCAACCTTGTTCACATCCAGAGTGATGGTTGCGCCCTTTGCCTCGTCAAGAACTGTCTTGATGGTGTCTTGGTCGAGGCTTACAGTGCCGTTTTCGGTGTTAACCGTCAGTGCCGCGTCGGTTTTTTCGCTTACATTCTTAACGAAGGACACATTCAGCTGGAGCTGAACATTCTGGGCACCGTTTGTGGCTGTGCTTGCAACTTCAAGAACGATTTCCGTTGATTTTTTGTCCGTAGCCTGTTTTATAATCTCCGTCTGGTTGTTCGCGGAAACCGTTACGGTTGCGGTCTTTTCTTTGGTGCCGTCCGCGTTAGTCTTTTCCGTTACCTTGGTTTCCGTCGGTGCGGTGGTGGTTGTCGCCGAAGCTGTTTTGTCCTCTGTGGTGATAACCTTGCTTTCTTCGGTGGTGTCGCTCCATTTGCCTGCATCAGGGTCTTTTTTGTAATCCGCCGTGTAGTACCAGAGAATTTCGTCACCGGCCTTAATGCTGCACTGGGTCAGACCCACATTCGGAAGCTGACCATTGACTTTGTAAAGCCAGCCCGAGTTCTGTCCCTTCGTAAACTCACCTAAAGTTACGCCGTTTTTCGTCATGTAGCTTACATAACCCTTTTCGGCACCTTCCTGAGTGATCCCGCTGCCATCCAATGCCTTTACAAATGCATGATATACGGTGCTGCCTTCCTTGACGGTTACGGCTTTGCTGTTTAGCCATGTTTCTGTGTCCGTTTTTATTGTAACAGTCACATTGATATCCGAATTGCTTTCATCCGGTGACGGCGGTGTAACAACCACGCCCTCACCTGTTGCGTGCCCTGCGCGGACAGCAACAGCGCTAAAATCATAAATATTATACGCGTTAGACGCGCTTCCTGCAGCCGCTTTTTCAAGGGCTACCAAAGCTCTGAATCCCTGCTCGGTGGCAAGTGCGTTATCCTGTCCGTAATAGGTAAACTGATTTGTTTCCGGATTTACATATGAAAGCAAGCCGTCTACCAGCGAAGCTCCGCTGCTTGCTTTGAACTCCGTCGGATCCTGTCCGGCGGCAATCAGGCCCACAATCACCATTGCGTCTGAATTTGCATTTCCGAAAGAACCTTTTTCATTCAGGGAGCCCGGTATTGCCGCTAAAATTTTATCTACGATTGCCTTTGCTTCCGAGTTGCTTTCATAGAAGCGTGCCAAAGCTGCCAGTGCGGCTCCCGCAGTATCCGGGTCGTCATAATGCACTCCGGCCCACTCGTATCCAAACAAACCTCCTCCGATTTTATCTTTGAGCAATACAATCAAGCCTTGAATTTGGCTGTTTGAAAGTTTGGTGTTTCCCTGCATATCAGCAAGCAATATATACGGCGCATCGTAATATCCGCCGGCGGTCAGATTCATAGCAGCAAGTTTGCTGCCGTTGTTTATATTGTTGCTTTCATTTGCTTTATAAAGTTTTGTGGTATCAATTCCGATTGCCCGCAATGTAATTTCCAGTCTGGATCTATTGCTGGCAGTCGCTTCATCGCTTGCAGCCTCGGTAATTCCCAGGTTCAGCAAGTTCTGAGCCGCTTCTTGGGAAGTAGCATATGTCTTTCCGCTCAGGGTAGCGTAGGCCGCCATATCCATCGCCGTCCAGCCATCGCTGCTAGCGGTGTATCCGGAAGCTATTCCGTCCATCAGCGCGGCGCGCTTTTCGGCGGAAACAGGCAGTATAACCTGAATTTCTTTTGTATAGATGCCCTCTGCGCTTTCCAGCTGAACGGTCACCGGAACGCTCATGGTTACCGAGCTGTCATTTGCCTTTTTGAGGGTAATTTTTTCTCCCCCTTCAAGGTATTCACTGCCTTCGGTTCCTATGATATAGGTAACCGTCACCCCTGCGTCAGCCGTTTGCGTCTTCTTTATTGCAGAAATTGTATCGTTAACTTTAGCGTTATTTCCAAACGCAACGGTGTCCAGATATTTTTCCGCTTCTGTGGTGAGGGATGAGCTCAAGTTAACGCCGAACATCTTGAACAGCTTCTCCTGAACGGTCTTTATTGTAGTGAGCTGCATAGATTTCAGCACCGCATCCTCTGAGTCCGTGATCCCCTTTGACTTGTTTCCGATTGCCTTCAATGGCTCATCTTCCGTTGTTCCTATGCAATTAGCGTAGTTGCCGGAAAGCTGAATGTCCTTTGCGAGTCCGGTCAATGTTCCGCTATAATATCCTGCAAATCCACCTACGGCTCCGGTAGCGATGCCAAAGCCGCGCACAGTTCCAGCACTCATGCATTCTTTGATGGTTCCGCTTCCGGTGCCTACAAATCCACCGGCTCTCTCTCCGCTTTCAGCCTTCAGTTTCACATTGCCTATGCTATAAGAATTCTTGATTGTTTCATAGTTTATCCCGGCAAATCCGCCAATAGATTTTTCACCTGTCGCATTTCCCACGGAATGGGAATCGTAAACGAAGCCGTCGTTATAACCGACAAAGCCGCCAACGCCGATTCCTCCGTCAACATTTCCTGATGCCGCAGAATCGGTAATATATCCCGCGTTCCTGCCAGCCAAGCCCCCTGCATACGGCAATGTTGCCTTCACAGTCACATCAGCACTGCAATTATCCACTGAACTATACGAGCCTATTCCTGTCTTTTCATCAACTCTACCATCGTTAAATCCAACCAATCCTCCTGCCCATGCGTATGGATTTTCTTCATTCGTTGCGGTTTTCAGAGATGTTACAGTCCCGCTGACATGGCAGTTTCCAATCAAGTTGGCGATACTCTTGTCCATCCCGGAAGGGTTTACCTCTGCTTCCGCATAGCCGACTAAGAGCCCCACTGCATTGCCTGCGGTAACCTCGGCATTCTCCAAGGTCACATTCTTAATGGTTGCGCCCTTGATTATGTTGAAAAGTCCTGCGCAGGATTCAGATGCGGTTTTGGTTATCTTCATATTGGAAACCGTATATCCGTTTCCGTCAAATGTGCCGCTGAACGGGATTTCTCCGCCGATTCCCTTGAAATCAACGCCTTCAAGGTCAATGTTGGCTCCTAACTTATAATTTCCGCTCATAGCCTCCGCAGCACCGCTGCAAAGGGCAATCAGCTGTTCTTTAGTTTCGATGACAGTGCAATCATCCTCTATCGGCTCATTTGTTAGTGTGTTCCAGGTCGGTGCCTTGAACAGGTTTTGCGTGGTTCCCTGATACCAAAGAACCCTATCATTGTCATTTACAGTTGCCAAAGATGCAGACACATTTGAAAGTTTATCGTTTACGGTAAACATCCATCCGTCCGGTGAGGAAAGCGCATGCCCGTTAATGCTCTCAACAAAACTGCCATAAGCCGGTGTCACCGTGTAGGTGTATGTCAGCTTTCCCTGCTGCTGAGCCGCGTCAAGTACATCTATAACTCTCGTATTACCTGTAGAGTTAATTTTTACATCAATTACCTCTCCGTCTTTTTCAAATGCGTATTTGCTCTGGTCGTAGGTCGCTATCAACAGTTTGACAGTAATCTCCGTGGTATCAAAGGTTGTCGGTGCCGCCACTGCCGTAAGGTATGGGAGTCCGTTATTTTTACCGTCCTCGCGACTCCAGCTTCCGCCCAGCAAAGTTGCAAAACTATCGTTTTTCATCTCTGAAAGGCTCTTTGCCGTGGAAAATCCACTGCTGAGCGCATTGTCCGTTGCTGTCAAATCCCCTGCGTAATAGCAATTTGTAATTTTTTCTTTTATCGGCGTAATCTCAAATGCACCGCTTCCGCCGGTCATATCTTTCATGCCCTCGCTGCCAAAAGAGCCGAAGAAACCATAGCAGCGTTCCGGTTTATCAGTCGAAGTTACTTTATTCGCTGCATAGCAGTTGGTGAAGCTGCAGCTTGAATCGTTTACTCTGCCTACGAATCCCCCTGACCATCCGTTTTTTGCGCTTACCGTTCCCAACGCAAAGCAGTCGATAAATTCGCCGCCGTTGTCTGCCCAGCCTGCGAATCCGCCCTCGTTATAGCTTTGAGAATCAATGTCCATGGTTGTATAGCACTGGCGAATAGTTCCGTAGTTGCCACCGACAAAGCCGCCATGACCGTTGGCTGTCGTGCTGCGGGTAGTCATTTTTCCGCCAAGAACATAGGATTTTTCGATGGTGCCGTAGTTTCTGCTCACCATTCCGCCGATGATTGCGCCGGTATCTGCCGTTATGTTAGCATTAATTACTGAGCAGCCCGTGATTGTGCCGTAGTTGTACCAGCACAGAACCGCCGCGTTATCGCTGAACTGAACATTCGGATTTTCCACAGTCAAATTTTTGACCGTCGCGCTCTCGCCAATCCATGCGAACAGTCCCGCGTCACTGTTGCTCAAGGTCAATCCGGTGATTTTATGGCCTTTCCCGTCAAAGGTTCCCATAAAGTTTGCCGTCTTATTCCCTATGGATTTCGTTTTAGCCTGCTGTTCAGCCGTTAAATTGCTAAAGTCTATATCGTTCCCCAGCTCGTAATTCTTCGACCACGCATAATACTGTGCGTCGATGTCCGTCTTGAATTTCTTCCCCGCAGATTCAAAGGACTTTGCATTCACATTTGCAAGCTCAAGCCACTGCTCCGCCGAAGTGATGGTGACGGTTTCCGTAGTAACTTCGCCGCTTTGACCCGTGTAGTTCAAAGGCTCGGAAACTGCCATCTTGCCGCTGACCGTGTTTCCGAAGAAAGGATTATCTTCATCATCCACTACCTGCTGCGCTCTCAGCACATAGAAATATTTACCTGCGCCCAAAGTCTTCAGCATATCGTTAAAATTGAATGTGATTGTTTCTGTGGCATCGGTCATGCCCTCGGCAACATCGCTGTACACAATCTTGGCATTATTGTACTCACCTTTGTATAGCTCGATCGTGTATGCGTCAGCAGCCTTTACACTGTGATCCCAAACCGCATTTGCAAGGTAGGTCGCCCATCCGATGCTTCCGGTCGGTGCAGGAAGTTCTATATCTCCCTCGTAGCCGTACCCGGACTCATCCCAGTCGGATTCATTACTGTCCTTATGCCATTCATCTTCTTCGCCAGCTACTGCTGTAACGGTGAAGAAATAAATGCCCTCTTTTTTCTTATCACCTTTATTGAAATATTCCGTTTCAAAATCATACTCGGTTTCGGCAACCCCGGTAATTGTAGCCTCTGCTTTTTCTCCCGGATTATCATCCCACAGGTAAAGTTTCAGGGTATATGATGCCGCTCCCGGTACTGCATCCCAGCTTGCTTTTCCGGTAAAATCCGCGCTATATCCCGGATGGTCAGCTACCAAACTGCCAATTAAGACTTCTTCCTCGTCATCCTTTTCTCCTTCGTCTTCCACGCCTGCCAAGGCCGCAGCCGTGCCGTTAGCCTCTGACACCGCCTCCGGGTCTTTACCGTACCAAATGTATTCCCATTTGAGATTTTCCGGCGTTTCAAGCTGAGTTACCGCGCTCGGTATCACGAGTTCCTGCCATTCCAAAATCGGATACCAATTATTCGTTGCTCCTGTGGTGTCCGCCTTCCATGCAGAGCCGAGGGTATCGACAAAGGATTTTGCCCGCAATTCGGTTGCTGTTTTGGCCACTGCGGTTCCGCTTCTATCGTTAGCAGTGCCCACCAGATAGTAGCAGTTTATATATGTATCATAGTTACCGCAAGCTATTGCTCCGGTTTTTGTTTCGCCCCCACCGATAATGCCACCGATGTTATAGGAATTACTTACTGCAACTCCGCTACCTCCATATATGCCGCCTGCATAACTTTTGGAGTCAATAGCCCCAAGATTATAGCATCCGTCAAAAGTTGTTGTCCCCGTACTGTTGCCAACAATTCCGCCTGCTCTTGCGTATGTGTCTTCAAGCGTTGTAATGTTGCCTGTGTTGTAGCAGTTCTCAATGCTGCACTTCGTGTCGGAGTCCTTATTGTTTCCGAGGATTCCGCCGGCATTGACACCTGTCACGGCGGCTTCGTTTCCACAATTGGTAAATGTGTTTGTCGTGCCTTTGCCTTCGCTTTTGCCTGCGATGCCTCCTGCATTCTCTGTGCCGGTTACGCTTCCGCTGACAATCAGATTTTTA
>CAVJCN010000100.1:0-6617 GCA_963647945.1 Absicoccus sp.
AGGAATAGACAATGGCAAAGATTCAATATCAAGGAACAGGCAGAAGAAAAAGTTCGGTTGCTAGAGTTAGACTCATCCCCGGAACTGGAAAGATCACTGTCAACAAAAAAGATTTAGAAGATTACTTCGGAATGGAAATCGTTAAGAGAGAGGTTAAAAGACCTTTCGAGGTCGCAGGCTGCGAAGGCAAGTTTGATGTTATCGCAACTGTTCACGGCGGCGGATTCACAGGTCAGGCGGGAGCGCTTAGACATGGTATCTCAAGAGCTCTTTGCGTAGCCGACAAGGAGGCTTACAGAGCTCCCCTTAAAGCAGAAGGTTTCTTAACAAGAGATCCGAGAATGAAAGAAAGAAAGAAGTACGGACTCAAAAAAGCAAGAAGAGCAAGCCAGTTCTCAAAGCGTTAGTCCGCGAAATTTCGCAAACTTTCAAGAAAAAAGTTCATACAAGACTTTTCAAGGTGCTGTCCTATATGGGCGGCACCTTTTTTAAGGTATGACTTACCGGAGAACTCTCTGCAATCGGCGGGTGAGGAATGCGGCAATTGCTATTTTTACGGCATCAAAGGGTATGAAGGGGAAAACGCAGGCAATAAGCCCTACCCAAAGGGAGGTTTTCATCAAAATTACATACCAGATCGTGCCGAAGGCGTAGCAGGCAAGCACGCCGACAGCCATGAAAAAAATCAGCTTCCAAGGAAAGTCGCTGCCTTTGCCGCCGTCTTTGCCACAGCCAGGGTTTGCGGGGCTTGGGGAAACGGAGCCCGCCCCAAGCCCTGCGCCCGTGCTAGTGCCGACATTGGAGCCCGTGCCGGTGACGGCCTTGGCGCTCGTGACAGCCTTGGAGCCCGTGTCCGTGACAGCCTTGGCGCTCGTGACAGCCTTGGAGCCCGTGCCAAGACCGGAAATCGCCGCGCACAGGAGATAGCCTACAATGTAGCCGCCGGTGGGGCCTGCGATAGCCCCAAGCCCTGCGCCGAAGCCTGCAAATACCGGAAGCCCCACAGCCCCCAGCAAAATGTATACAAGGAGGCTCAAAGCACCGTATTTGCTGCCAAGCAAGCCCCCCGCCAAAAGCACGCCGAGAATTGCAAGGTTGATAGGCACCTGGGTGAAGGGCAGCGGAACCGTGATCCAGGAGCATACGGTAACCACCGCGGCAAAAACTCCGGATAAGATGATGCCGTTTATATTTTGTTGTTTAGTATCGGAACTATTTTTAGCCGTTAATTTCATTTACTTTAAAACCTTTCTTTCGGGAGTTCTCTCGGGAGATTCTTTTGGAATTTTCTCTCGGGAAATTCTTTCGGAAGTTTGTTTTTCGTTTTGTGTTAAACCCTCCGGATGCTGATTTCGCCGGAGGTCAAGGTCTGCATCTGCCGGGACATACGCCCCTCCATAAATTCCACCACCAGACCGCCGTTTTCATCGATATCGATGGCACGGGCGCGGATGCCCTCGTTTAGCCTATCGTCCGAGCGACCGATTTGACGGGCGATTGCGGGGTTGAAGATCAAAATCGGTTCTCCGATGATAAAGGAGCGACTTTTATATTCCCGTATAATTTTAGGTTGGTCAAAATTATCGAGCCTCTCAAAGAAGTGATTACAGAAAGCTGCAATCAGTTTGTTGCGGGAAAAGTCCCCTGCGGGATCTGTCAGGCAAGTGGCGATATCTTTTATCTCATCGGGAAGCTCACAGGAAAAGCAGTTGATTCCCACTCCCACGATGATTTTTTGTATTTTGCCGCTTTCAAAATTGCTTTCCGCCTCGGTGAGGATCCCGGCGAGCTTCTTGCCGTCAAGATAGATGTCGTTGACCCATTTGATTTTCGGGTGCAGGCCCGTAGCGTCTTCGATGGCACGGCAAGCGGCAACGGCTGCGACGGTGGTAACAAAGAGGGACTTGTCAAGGTCAAAATCGGGCTTAAAGGCGAGGCTCATATAAACGCCTTTTTCCGCCGGGGAATAAAAGCTTCTGCCAAGTCTGCCGCGACCTGCTGTCTGCTCCGAGGCGATAATGAGGCGAGGAACCTCGCTGGCAGGCGTTTTTTTCGCATAATTGTTGGTGGAGTCCAGCCGATTAAAGACCTGTATCTTGCAAGGGTATTTAATTTCCTCGGCAAGAACATCTTTGCTTATGATATCGCGACCGGCGGCAAGGCGATAGCCCACCCCTGCCAGACTTTCGATTTCAAAGCCCTGTTCCTTGAGGGAATTTATCGCTTTCCAGATTGCGTTTCGTGAAACTCCCAGCCGGGAAGCAATCTCCTGGCCGGAGATAAAATCACCGTTTTTTTCGTTTAGCAAAGCCAGCAGCTCCGTTTTTGTAGACATCTCAGAAAATCCTTTCGTTCTATTCTCATTTCTCATTGACACATTTTTTACTGACCCATTGTTACGAATTGCGACAATATCAGCACATATCAGTATATATCGGATCGAGATAGATGTCAACCGACATTTTTAGATGGGTGACAGAAGAACCGCAGGCGAGCGACAGACAGGCGGTGCCCCGTATGGTGCCAAGGCGGTGCTCCGGCGGTACAAAGAGCACAGGAAGAGTACAAATTAAAGGAGAAAAAGCCGCTAAAAATATGCCTAAAACTCGTTTTCACAAGGATTTCACTTTAATTTACACCCAATCAATGGTATACTGTCTGTAGGCTCTTTACTTAGGGCTTATTTTGTGATGTTTGAAAAGGAGAAATAAAGATAAAATAATGGGGAAAATTATTGCAATTGTTGTTTTTATCGGTTTTTCGGCGTATTTTTCCGCATCGGAAACGGCCTTCACATCGGTGAACCGGATCAGGATCAAGAATCTTGCCAATGACGGAGATAAAAAAGCAAGGGCCGTGCAGGAGCTTTCGGAGCGATATGACGACCTGCTTTCAACAATTCTTGTGGGAAACAATATCGTAAATATAGCCACATCGGCAATAGGCACCGTGATTTTTCTGGATATGTATCCGGTTTACGGCGCAACGATTTCCACCGTTGTGGTAACGATAATCGTGCTGATTTTCGGTGAAATTTCGCCAAAGAGTCTGGCAAAGGAAAGTCCGGAGAAGATTGCCATGGCATCCGCGCCTTTGCTGAAATTCTTTATGTTCGTGCTGGCACCTGTGAACCTGTTTTTCAAGGGCTGGAAAAAGCTGTTGGCGCTGGTTTTTCACACGGACGAAACGAAGCCCATTACGGAGGACGAACTTCTGACCATCGTAGAGGAAGCCGAAACCGAGGGGGGAATCGACGGGGAGCAGAGCGAGCTGATTCAAAATGCAATTGAGTTCAATGAGCTTGAGGCTTGGGATGTGCTTACGCCGAGAGTTGACATCAAGGCGGCGGAAATTGACGCTCCCCTTGCGGAAATCGAGGAGCTTTTCCTTTCCACGGGATTTTCCAGGCTGCCGATTTATGAGGACAACCTTGACAGCATCGTGGGAGTTCTCAACCAAAAGGATTTTCATAATTATATAAAGAGCAAGGGCGCGCCGGTTTCGGAGTATGTGAAGCCCGTAATCTTTGTGGCAGGCTCCATGAAGATTTCCCAGCTTCTGAAAAGGCTCCAGACCGCAAAGACCCATATTGCAATCATTGTGGACGAATACGGCGGCACTTCGGGACTTGTTACCATGGAGGACATCATCGAGGAGCTTGTGGGCGAAATTTACGACGAGCATGACGCGGTGGCGCTTCAGGATATAGTCCAGCAGCAGGACGGCTCCTACCGGGTGCTTTGCGGGACGAATTTGGATAAGATGTTTGATTTCTTCGATGTGGAAGAGGAAGTCGACGCTACTACGGTAAACGGCTGGGTTGTGTTACAGCTTGATAATCTGCCGAAGGTGGGGGACACTTTCGTGTACGAGGCTGACTATAAGCGCTTTGAGGTAAAGGTTACAAAAGCTGACACGAGAAAGGCTTTGGAGATAAACATGACGGTAACGGATTTGCCGCATGACGAATAGAGAAAGGGGATAATTTATGGGACTTATGGAAAAAATCTTTGGGGACTTAAACACCAAAGAAGTTAAAAAGATTGAAAAAATCGCGGACCGCGTAATTGCGCTGGAGGATCAAACGGCGGCCCTTACCGATGAGGAGCTGCGGGGCAAGACGGCCGAATTTAAGGAAAGGATCGCAGGGGGCGAAAGCCTTGACGACCTGCTGCCGGAAGCCTTCGCAGTGTGCAGAGAGGCGGCATGGAGAAGCGTGGGAATGAAGCACTTTAAGGTGCAGATAATAGGCGGCATCGCCCTTCACCAGGGCAGGATCGCCGAAATGAAAACCGGCGAAGGTAAAACTCTGGTGGCTACGCTTCCGGCTTACTTAAATGCGCTTGAGGGAAAAGGTGTCCATGTAATCACCGTCAACGACTATCTGGCAAAGCGTGACGCGGAGTGGATGGGCAAGATTTACACATTCCTCGGCATGAGCGTGGGCTGCGTTATTCACGGGATCAGCGACAAGACGAGAAAAGCCGCGTATAGGGCGGACATTACTTACGGAACAAATAACGAGTTCGGTTTCGACTATCTGCGGGACAATATGGTAACATACGCGGAGCAGCTCACCCAGCGGGAGCTTAACTATGCCATCATCGACGAAGTTGACTCAATTCTTATCGATGAGGCCAGAACCCCGCTTATCATTTCGGGGCAGGGTGACGAATCCACCGACCTTTACAGAATCGCCAACAAGTTCGTAAATACTTTGCGGGAAGGTGAGGATGCGGACTATACAGTTGAAGAAAAAGAGAAGAGAGTAAGCCTTACGGACGAGGGTGTCAGCAAGGCGGAAAAATTCTTTGGCATAGAGAACTTCGGCGACCCGGAAAACATGGAAATCAATCACCATGTTCTGGAAGCCTTAAAAGCGAAAGCGATTATGAAGCTGGATGTGGACTACATCGTAAAAGACGGCGAAATCGTTATAGTTGACGAATTTACAGGCCGCTTGATGTTCGGCAGAAGATACAGCAACGGTTTACATCAGGCCATCGAAGCTAAAGAGGGTGTTTTGGTTCGCTCCGAGTCAAAGACCCTGGCCACCATTACGCTTCAGAACTATTTCAGAATGTATAATAAACTCGCCGGCATGACCGGTACCGCAAAGACCGAGGAAGATGAATTTCGCGAAATTTACAACATGGATGTTGTGGTGATTCCTACGAATAAACCGGTTATCAGAGAAGACCTTGACGATGCGATTTTTGCCAAGGAGCCTGCGAAATTCCACGCGATCGCAGATAGGATCGCAGAAGCCCATGAAACGGGGCAGCCGGTTCTTGTGGGTACGATTTCCATTGAAAATTCCGAAAGGATCAGCGATATGCTGAGAAAGCGCGGGATCAAGCACAATGTCCTCAACGCAAAGCAGCACGAAAAAGAAGCCGAAATCGTTGCGGAAGCAGGGCGGCTTGGGGCTGTAACCATTGCCACCAACATGGCAGGCCGTGGTACGGACATCATCCTCGGGGGCAATCCTGAATTTGAGGCTAAGCGCCAGATGAAAAACGATGGCTATACCGAGGAGCAGATTTCCTTCGCAACGAGCTTTGTCAGCAGCGAGGACGAAGAGCTTTTGAACGCAAGAAAGGTATTTAGCCAGCTGCTTGAAAAATTCAAAGCCGAGAGAGCCGAGGAGCAGGAAAAGGTCAGAGAGCTTGGAGGCCTTTGCATTATAGGCACGGAAAGACACGAATCAAGGCGTATCGATAACCAGCTGAGAGGCCGTTCCGGTCGTCAGGGCGACCCGGGTACGACGCAGTTCTTCATCTCCCTTGAAGACGATTTGATGCGACTTTTCGGCGGCGAGAGAATCCAGGGCGTTATGAACAAATTCGGAATGCAGGAGGAAGCCCTGGCTGCCGGAATGCTTTCCAGAACCATCGAGGGCGCCCAGAAAAAGGTGGAAAGCCGTAACTTTGAAATTCGTAAATACGTTTTGCAGTACGATAACGTTATGAACAAGCAGCGTGAGGTTATCTACGAGCAGCGCCGCAGAGTGCTTTTCGGGGATAATATCAAGCCTTATGTTACGGAAATGATGGAAGACCTCATTCACAGCATCGTGGAGCCCATCACCGTAGGCAGCAAGTTTGCGGAGGAATGGGATTTCGATTTGATGAACAAGAATCTCAAGCGGCTTACTGCGAGATTTACTGGGCTAACCTATGATGAGGCGGGAATCCGCGGGCTTACTCCGGAAAAACTGGAAGAGGATGTTATCGCGAAATTCAACGAGCTTTATGACGAAAAAGAAGCCGAAATTGGCGAGCCTCAGATGAGGGAAGTGGAAAAGATGATTCTGCTTCGGGTGGTAGACAACCGCTGGATGGATCATATCGACGCCATGGACGACCTGAAACAGGGCATCGGCCTTCGCTCGCTTGGACATCTTGACCCGGCAATCGCCTACTCAAACGAGGGCTTTGATATGTTCGAGGAAATGATTGGGGACATCAAGGAAGAAACCGTGAGATACTGCTTCGGGGTGACTGTAAACACCGGAACTCAGCGTAAACAGATTATTTCCGGCGGTCAGAACAGAAAAGAGGACTTTGAAGACTCCGAAATGAATGTGCGCAGAGGTCCGTCGGTGGGCGCAGGCT
>CAVJCN010000101.1:0-2690 GCA_963647945.1 Absicoccus sp.
TAAGGCGCAGGTTTGATGGGATAAAGGAGGTAGAAACTGATGATAACAAGAGATGAGGCTTACGAGCTGTTAAAAAAGTATAATAAAGAGGATTTTCACCTGCATCACGGAAGAATGGTGGAGGGAACAATGCGTTATTTCGCAAAGGCGCTTGGCTACGGCGATGAAGAGGAGTTTTGGGCAATCGTAGGACTCTTGCACGATATCGACTTTGAAATGTGGCCGGAGGAACACTGCAAAAAGGCTCCGGAGCTTCTCCGAGAAGCGGGAATCAGCGAGGATATGATCCATGCCATCGTTTCCCACGGCTATGGGCTTTGCGCAGATGTGGAGCCGCAGCACGAAATGGAAAAAGTGCTTTTTGCCTGTGACGAGCTTACGGGGCTTATCGGGGCGGCTGCTCTTATGCGCCCATCAAAGAGCGTGCAGGACATGGAGCTAAAATCCCTGAAGAAAAAATTCAAGGACAAGCATTTCGCGGCGGGCTGCGACAGAGAGGTCATAAAGAAGGGCGCGGAGATGCTGGGCTGGGAGCTTGACCGGCTGCTTTCAGAAACCCTGGAAGCCATGAAAACCTGCGAAGAACCGGCAGAATAGGCCGCAGGAACGGACTGAAGGGATAGAACGGTAAAACCAAGAAAACGAGGAAGATAACACAAATGGAAGCACTGAAAGAAAGAATTAAAAATGAGGGCGTGGCGATAGGCTCTGACAGAATCAATGTGGACGGTTTTATCAACCACAAAATCGATTCAAAATTTATGGACGAAATCGGCGCGGAATTTGGCAGGCGTTTTGCAGGAGTCAAGGTAGATAAAATCCTCACCGTTGAGGCAAGCGGCATCGCCATTGCGGTATCCGCGGCGCGGTATTTCGATTTCGCTCCGGTGGTTTTTGCCAAGAAGGCGGCTCCGAACACCATGACGGAGGACTGCTACACTGCGGAGGCATTTTCCTTCACAAAGCAGACAAACAACCTGCTCCGGGTTTCAAAGAAGCACCTCAAAGCAGGAGAGAATGTGCTTATCATTGATGACTTTCTGGCCCACGGCGAGGCATCCCTTGCCCTTTGCAAGATAATTGAAGAGGCGGGAGCAAAGGTCGCAGGAGTGGGGATCGTAATAAGCAAGGATTTCCAAGGCGGCAAAGCACAGCTGGAAAAACAGGGCTACAGAGTGGAAACCCTGGCATCTGTTTCTCACCTCGAAAACGGAGAAATCACCTTCGCATAACTTTATATGGGAACATAGGACAAAGCTATGCGGGGGAATTAGCCGAAATTTAGACGATACGAACTAAAAAAGACGAAACTCAATTTAATGTTCGGGATGTAACGAACATTGAATTTTTTATTGAGAAAAAAGTAAAGAAATATTCGGATTTTCTCTTGTTTTACGATTTTTGCAGGACTATAATCTAAATACAAAAGGGAATTTTGCGACAGGGTAAAAGACTTTTAAAGAAAAGAAACAGAGAAAGAGTTAAAAGGAGAAGACTGAAAATGAAAAAGGTTTTAAGCGTATTACTCGTAATGGTAATGATTTTCTCGCTTGCGGCTTGCGGAAGCAGCGAAAGCGAAGCGAGCGATGAAGTTTACAAAGTAGGTATGGTTTGCATCGGTGATGAAAACGCCGCATACGACAGAAACTTCTACAACGCGGCTGACGCGGCAAAAGAGATCCTTGCGGAAAAAGGAATCAACATCGAATGGACTTACACATATAACCATCCGGAAGGCGACCCGGTTGCAACGGACAACAGCGAGCTTGCAGAAATGGGTTGCATCGCGGTATTCAACAACTCCTACGGAATGGAACCGGCAATGCTTACGGTTGCCGCAGATTATCCGGACACCGTTTTCGCGGCGCTTACCAACGAGGCTTCTCAAAGAGATTCTTTGGACAATACAGTAAACGCTTTCCCGAGCGTTTATGAAGGCAGATATCTTGCAGGGGTTGCGGCGGGAATGAAGCTGCAGGAAATGATTGACAATGGCGAGATCAAAGAAGATGAAGCGGTTATCGGCTATGTTGGAGCTTACACATTTGCTGAAGTAATCTCCGGATACACAGCATTCTATCTTGGTGCAAAGAGCGTTTGCCCGAGCGTTACAATGATGGTTGAGTTTATCGGTTCCTGGGGCGACCCGACAATGGAAGCTGCAACTGCTCAGGACTTGATCGACAGAGGCGCTGTACTGATTTCCCAACACTCCGACTCCACAACTCCGGCTACCACCGCACAGTCAAACGGCGTATTCCATGTTGGCTACAACCTTGACATGACAGATGTGGCACCTGAGGCTTCAATCATTTCTTCCAGAATCGACTGGACAAACTACTTTGTATATGTAATCGAAACCATCGTGAACGGTGGAACCGTTGACCAGGACTACAAGCAGCACGGCTATAAGGACGGAGATGTAGCCCTTACGACTCTGAACGAAAATATTGCTGCAAAGGGAACTGCGGACAAGCTCGCAGAGGTTGAAGCGGCCCTTGCAGACGGCAGCCTTCAGGTATTCGATACAAGCAAATTCACCGTTGGCGGCAAAACTCCGACAGAAGGTCTTGTGGATATGGACGGTGACTTCCAGGGAGAAGCGGATTATAACGCAATCTTTGACGGATACTATCACGAATCCTACTTCAAATCGGCTCCGAACTTCGACCTGAGAATTGACGGAATCG
>CAVJCN010000101.1:3389-6590 GCA_963647945.1 Absicoccus sp.
TCCGGGTGCTTCGGGCCATGCGAGACGACGGAAAGTCCATCATCATCATCACCCATAAACTCAACGAAGTAATGGAAATCTCGGACGTTGTTGCCGTTTTGAGAAAGGGCGAGCATATTGCCACCGTAAGGACGGCGGAAACCAGCGAAAACGAGCTTACCGAAATGATGGTGGGACACAAGGTGTCTCTTAATATCGATAGACCTCAGCCTGTGAATCCGCAGCCGAGGCTTACCATCGCGGGGCTGACCTGCCGCGACAGCGAGGGACTGACAAAGCTGGACAATGTGGGATTTATCGCCTACGGCGGCGAGATCCTCGGAATCGCAGGCATCGCAGGAAGCGGACAGAAGGAACTTCTGGAAGCCATCGCAGGACTGCGCCATGCCACCCACGGCTCAATTATTTATTCGCCGGAGGGCAAGGCACCGGAAGAACTGGTGGGCAAGACACCGATGGAAATCAAGGATGCGGGAGTTGCGCTGGCCTTCGTACCAGAGGACAGACTGGGCATGGGCCTTGTTGGCGGAATGGGCATGACGGGTAATATGATGCTCCGCTCCTGGAACAAGGGCAAGAGCATTTTCGTTGACCGCAAGGCTCCGGAAAAGCTGGCGGAGGATGTTTTGGAAAACCTGCAGGTGAAAACTCCGGGCATCGACTATCCGGTTCGCAAACTTTCCGGAGGAAATGTGCAAAAAGTTCTCGTAGGGCGGGAAATTGCATCGGCACCGTCGGTGCTGATGAGCGCCTACGCCGTCAGAGGACTGGATATCAATACTTCCTACACTATATATAATTTGATGACAGAGCAGAAGATGAAGGGCGTTGCCGTAATCTTTGTAGGCGAAGACCTTGATGTGCTCCTTGAACTTTGCGATAAAATTTTGGTGCTTTGCGACGGCAAGGTATCGGGCATCGTGGACGCAAGAACTACCACAAAAGAAGAAGTGGGAATGCTGATGACCAGTCTCGGCGGAAAGGAGGAAAACTAAATGAATGAAAAAACTCCTTTGATAAGACTCACCAAGAGAGAGGATATGCCAAAGGCGAAAATTTGGATGATTCGCATAGCGGCTTTTGCCATTGCAATTATCTTGGGCGGTTTGATTTTCCTCATTGCGGGGGCGAACCCGATTACGGCATACGGCACGATACTGGCAAGCTCTCTCGGAAAGACCACAGGACTGAAACAGGTGGTAAAGATCGCGGTTCCGCTGCTGGGAACAGCCCTTGCCCTTGCCCCTTGCTTTGCAATGCGGTTTTGGAATATCGGCGGCGAGGGTCAGATCACCATGGGCGCGGTGGCGGCCAGCTTTTTCGCCTTGAATTACGCCCAGTCAATTCCGGCACCGATCCTATTGCTTCTCATGGGAATCTTCTCCATGATATTCGGAGCGATTTGGGCGGGAATACCGGCGGCATTCAAAGCCCGTTGGGGTACCAACGAAACTCTGTTTACCCTGATGATGAACTACATAGCCATAGGAATCGTCGGATGGCTCCAAGGCGGGCCCTGGGAGGGAAAACCCGGTTCCCAGATTATTCCGCTGTTTGACCAGGCGGCGGTGCTTCCGAAGGTTTTCGGTATTCACTGCGGCTGGATTATCGTTTTGATTTTGACCGCATTTATGTTTGTATATATGAACTACACCAAACACGGCTATGAGATTGCGGTTCTCGGGGAATCGGAAAACACCGCAAGATACGCCGGGATGAATGTTACCAAGGTGACGATGCGGACGGCTTGCCTTTCGGGGGCGATTTGCGGCCTGGTGGGCTTCATGGTATGCTCCGGCGCAAATATGACCCTGTACGCGGATGTTGCCGGAGGCGTTGGATTTACGGCAATCGTTGTGGCATGGCTAGCGCAGTTCAATCCATTTGCCATGATTGCAATTTCCCTGCTTCTGGCGGTTTTGGACAAAGGAGCCAGCGGACTTCAGACCAGTCTTAAGGTTCCGGCTTCCATTTCGGACATTATCACGGGCATCATACTTCTTTGTATGCTGGCTTGTGAATTTTTCATAAACTATAAATTGATTATTCGTGGTCGCCACGAGAAGGAGGTGTGCTAATGGACTTTAATCTTATCGGCTTGATCAAAGCCGCCGTTTTGAACGGCACACCGCTTTTATTCGGTACATCGGGAGAAATTCTCACGGAAAAATCTGGAAATCTCAACCTTGGAGTTGAGGGCCTTATGTTCATGGGCGGAGCCTTCGGACTTTGCGGAGCCTTCGTTTACGGGCAAATTGCAGGAGAGGGCGCGGTGGGCACTGTTGCGGTTATCATCGCTCTGCTTGCATCCTTTATCGCCGGGGTGATCGGCTCGCTGATTTTCAGCTTTCTGACTATAACCCTCCGGGCGAACCAAAATGTTACCGGCCTTGCCCTTACCATATTCGGAACCGGCGTGGGCCAGTTCGTAGGGGAGCTTATGAGGCTCAAAGTCGGCGGAAATGTAACGGTAAGCAACGCTCTGAAAGATGCCTTTGCGAACCCGGTATTGCCGCAATTTTTACAGGACATTCCGGTGCTGGGGCCGGTGCTTTTCAGCTATAACTTCTTCGTTTATCTCGGGTTTGCTATGGCAATCGCGATGGCATATTTTATGAGCAAGACAAGATCCGGACTGAACCTTTGCGCGGTGGGTGAATCCCCTGCAACGGCTGACGCGGCGGGCATCAACGTTACAAAATACAGATACCTTGCAACTACCATCGGCGGCGGAATTTCCGCGGTAGGCGGCATGGTTTACACCATGACCATAGCGGGCAGCGTTTGGAACCACAACGGGCTTTCCGGCGAGGGCTGGGTTGCGGTAGCACTGGTAATTTTCTGCCTCTGGAAACCGCTGAATGCCCTTTGGGGCTCGATCCTTTTCGGGGGACTTTTGATCCTTTATCTGAGGCTTCCGATTCCGTTCCTGCCGACACAGATCTACAAGGTTGTGCCGTATATCGTAACGGCGGTGGTGCTGGTTATCGTTTCCATGAGACAGCGCAGGGAGGATCAGCCTCCTCAGAGTCTTGGATTGAACTACTTCCGGGAAGACCGGTAGTTTCAACTATATTTGCAAAAAGAGAGGACACAGACAATGGACAAATTTTTCAAAATTACAGAGCACGGTTCGACGGTAAAAACCGAAATCATTGCAGGATTTACGACATTCTTTGCGATGGCGTACATCATCTTTGT
>CAVJCN010000102.1:0-4619 GCA_963647945.1 Absicoccus sp.
GAGTGAAAGGATTCCCGCACCCACAAGTCCGGAAGTCAGCACGATGGTGGCGGTGGAGCTTTGGATAACCGCCGTAACCAAAAGTCCAAGTAAAAATCCCGTCAGGGGGTTATTTGCCACTTTCTCCATGAATTTTTTCAGGGTGCCGGAGGAGCCTTGCTGCAGTCCATCGCCCATGAGCCTCATGCCGTACAAAAACAGCGCCAGCCCGCCGAATAGAGATATAAAGTCGAATACATTCATTTGTTTTGCCTTCCCGCTTTTTCAAGCCTTATCCGATATATTATGAAATATATGTTAATTTTTAATTAAATCCATGTAAAATCCCCGTTAACAGTCTAACAAAAAACTTGTCAAATATCAATAAATGTTTAGAATTTGACAAAGAATCTGTGGTATACTTAGATGTGAAAAGGGCCGGCAAGCCGGGAGCTTGGCGGCGAAAAACGGGGAAAACAGAGAACAAGCAAACAAGCAAACAAGCAAACAAGGGGGAAATATGTACAGATTGTTTATAGTAGAGGATGATGGGGGAATTGCGGAGGCCCTTAAGAACCGCGCAAATATGTGGGGCATGGAAGCGAAAATTTGCGACGATTTTATGAACGTGCTGCGGGAATTTGCGGAGTTCCAGCCCCATCTGGTGCTGCTGGACATAACGCTACCGTTTTTTAACGGCTACCACTGGTGCAGCGAGATCCGCAAGGTTTCACAGGTGCCCATTATCTTCATTTCCAGCGCGGCGGACAACATGAACATCGTCATGGCGATGAATATGGGGGCGGACGATTTTATACCGAAGCCCTTCGAGGAAACCGTGCTTATGGCCAAAATACAGGCATTGCTAAGGCGTGCGTATAATTTTTCCCAAGGGGCACCGGTAATAGAGCGGGGCGGCGCGATCCTGAACACCGGAGATAACACGCTTACATATAACGGTGAGAAAATCGACCTTACGAAGAACGAGTACCGAATTTTGCTTTCGCTGATGGAAAATAAGGGCAAGGTGGTGAGCCGGGAAAAACTCATGGAAAGGCTTTGGGAAACGGATGTCTTTGTGGACGAAAACACCCTGACGGTGAATGTGAACCGCCTTCGCAAGAAACTGGAACAGGCGGGACTTACCGATTTTATCAAAACAAAACACGGAGTGGGATATATAGTCGAATGAAGAAATTTTTTCGGATATTTATAAAGGAAAGAATTAAATATATCGGGATCACGGCGGTGCTGATTTTCCTCTTTGCGGTGACGACCCTGCTGATGGGGATGCCTGCCAGGGCTTTGGGATATCCGCTGGGGCTCTGCGCCTTCGTGGGGACGCTGATTTTTGCGGCAGATTACCTGCATATGTGGGGAAAGTACAAAGGACGCGGAGATCTGGAGCCAATCAGCTTTTCGGTTATCGACTCCATGCCGGAGGCCCAAAGCGAGGAGGCGAAGGAATATCAACGAGCAATTCGTTTGCTGGGCAAGGAGCACAGGGATTTCGCCTATGAATCCCGGCTAAAATACGAAAATATGATGGACTATTACACGGTCTGGGCGCACCAGATAAAGACACCTATTTCCTCAATGAAGCTCTCCCTCAGGGGTGAGGACAGCGACCTTGCCCGGAAACTTTCGGCGGAGCTTTTTCGGATTGAGCAGTATGTGAACATGGCTCTTGCATACCTCAGGCTGGATTCGGAATCCACGGACTATGTTTTTCGGGAGTGCGATATGGATGAGCTGATAAAAAAATCCGCGAAAAAATTTGCCTCGGAATTTATAGGTCGCAGGCTATCACTTTCCTACGAGCCGGCGGAGATTACCGTTGTCAGCGACTCCAAGTGGCTTGGCTTTGTGCTGGAGCAGCTGATCTCAAACGCTCTGAAATACACCCGGGAGGGAGGAATTAAAATATATTTTGAGCAGGATAGAACCCTGGTTATCGAGGACAGCGGCATCGGAATTGCTCCGGAGGATCTTCCGAGAATTTTCGAGAAGGGCTACACCGGATACAACGGACGAAGGGACACAAACGCCAGCGGGATCGGGCTTTATCTCTGCAAGCGGATCTGCGACAACTTAGAGGTGGGGATCAGCGCAGAGTCGGAGGTGGCGAAGGGCACGAGGATGTGCCTTGATTTCAGCCAATACGGGCTTTCGCCGGAGTAAAATCACGATTTCTTACATAAAAAAAGCCGCTCCTGCTGAAACCAAGAGCGGCAAGGCTAAGAATTAGCCAAAGCTACTATTGGTAAAGCCGCAAGACCTTACCTCTTGACTTTATGTTAGCACAGTTTTAAAAAGAATGCAAGTTTTTTATAAAAAAAGTCGGGCTGTGAAGATGCAAAAAGGCAGGCGCGCCGCAATAGTGACAATTTTGTAAGATATGACAGGGAAAATGTAAGCCGCGTAGATGGACTTACTTTTCCCGTTTTTATATAATAGAGATGCAAAAGAGATATAAGGGGGAATGACAATGAATATGCTTGAAGTCTGCGGACTGAAAAAAATCTACCAGACTCGCTTTGGGGGAAACAAGGTGGAGGCGCTGCGAAATGTGAACTTTACCGTTGAAAAAGGCGAGTTTGTGGCAATCATGGGGGAATCGGGCTCCGGAAAAACTACCTTGCTCAATATTCTGGCGGCACTGGACAAGGCTACCGGCGGGCGAGTGCTTTTGGAAGGAAAGGATATTTCAGCGATCGGGGAATCCCGGGTCGCGGAATTTCGCCGGGACAATCTGGGCTTCGTGTTCCAGGATTTCAATCTTTTGGACACCTTTTCCATCGAGGACAATATTTACCTGCCGCTAGTTCTTCAGGGGAAACACTACGAGGAAATGCGGGATAAACTCGCGCCGATTGCAAAGCGATTGGGGCTGAAAGAACTGCTCAGAAAATATCCATACGAGGTATCAGGGGGACAAAAACAGCGGGCGGCGGTGGCAAGAGCCCTTATCACAGACCCGAAAATCATCTTGGCGGACGAACCTACGGGAGCCCTTGACTCAAAGTCTTCGGACGAGCTTTTGGAATTGTTCGAGGAAATAAACGAGGGCGGTCAGACGATTCTTATGGTGACACACTCGGTAAAGGCGGCGAGCTTTGCTTCGAGGGTTTTGTTCATCAAGGACGGAGAGGTTTTCCACCAGATTTACAGGGGCCAGGACAGCAAGCAGGCGCTGTACCAGAAAATTTCCCAGACCCTGACAATTTTGGCGACGGGCGGTGAAAAATAATGAAGAGGGGATTTTACTACAGCCTTGCCCGGGACGGAATGAAAAAGAACCGAAAGATGTATCTTCCGTATATTTTGACCTGCATCGGCATGGTGATGATGCTATATATCGTGCTTTATTTGCAAAATTCCGAGGCGGCAAACAGCCTTGCAAGCGGAATCAGAACAACCAACCTTACTATGGGATTTGGAGCCGTTGTAATAACTGTATTTTCGGTGATTTTCCTGTTTTACACCAACTCGTTTTTGATGAAACGGCGCAGGAGAGAGTTTGGGCTTTATAACATGCTGGGAATGAGCAAGGGGAATATCTGCCGAATCCTTATATGGGAGGTTGCAATTACCTTTCTGATTTCGGTCACTGCGGGACTTGCCTTGGGAATTGCCTTTTCAAAGCTCGCGGAGCTTGTGCTGCTGAAAGTTCTTAACATGGGGATTTCCTACGGCATTTTTGTCAGTCCGAGGGCGCTACTTCTTACAACCGCAGCATTTGCGGGAGTGTTCCTGCTCCTGCTGCTAAATTCCATAAGACAGGTTCGCCACAGTACGGCAATGGCGCTTATGCAGTCGGAAAATTACGGAGAAAGACCGCCCAGGGCGAACTGGGTTCTGGGAATCGGCGGCTTTGCGCTCCTTGCGGCAGCGTATTACATTGCGGTTTCCGTAAGCGACCCGCTTTCGGCGATGGTTTGGTTCTTCTTGGCAGTGATCATGGTCATCATCGCTACCTACATGATTTTCGTGGCAGGGTCAGTGATGCTTTGCAAAATTTTACAGAACAACAAAAAATACTATTACAAGGCCAGCCACTTCATCTCAACCTCGAACATGGCATACAGAATGAGGCGAAACGGCGCGGGGCTTGCTTCCATCTGCATCCTTGCCATCATGGTGCTTGTAATGCTTTCCTCCACCACCAGCCTGTATTTCGGGACGGCGGATTTGATAGAGGAAGCCTATCCGCGGGAAATCAACATCAGCTATTATATAAACAACAGGGCTTCCCTTTCCGACGAAAATTTTGAGATTTGTAACGAGGTTACGGACTCTGTGGCAAGAGAGAATAAAGTAATCCCGCAAAATATTCAAAATTACAGGATTACAAGCCACTATGTATGGACATCTGGCGATGGGAATTTTGAAATTCCGTCGGATCTTTCCACAAATAGCGATGCAGATATTCAAGTAGCGAAACTGCTTTTTATGCCTCTCTCGGACTATAACTGCTTGAGTGGCGAGAATGAGAGCCTTTCTTCGGGAGAAGTTCTTGCCGCCGCTTTTGAGGGTGACTTTACGGCAAATACGATAAATATTGCAAATGTGGGGAGCTTTTCGGTACGGGACAAGGCAAAATTTGATGTGGCGAAATCCTTGACTGCCAGCGAAAATAT
>CAVJCN010000102.1:5343-6529 GCA_963647945.1 Absicoccus sp.
TTAGTAATATCGTTGTTTTGACAAATTTACGAAAGTATATATCGGAGGCGCAAGATGCAATTAACAGAAAGAGTAAAAAATTGTAACGGCTGCGGGGCCTGTGTGGTTGCCTGCAAGGAAAGATGCGTAAAAATGAACGAGAGAGAGGACGAAAGCAAAAAATCCATCGCCTGGGTTCTCGAAGACGGTTGCCACAGATGCAATGCCTGTGTGCTGTTCTGCCCGCTTTTTAACCCGGTGGAGCTGCCGGAATTTACGGAATATTACGAATACAGCGAGGAATATGCGGATAGGGATATGCCGAAACTTTACCGCAAGACCATGAGAGATGTGAAAGCAGGCCAGCATGTGGAATTTGTGGGAACCCTTTGCGAGATCGCGGCACTAAAATCCCTTTCCGGGGACAAAATCCGTCCGAACCTCATATTGAAGCCCCTCTGGTGCAGCGAGGAAAAGCGTGCCGCGGATCCTGCCTGCGCAGGCTGCGTATTCTACGCAGACAAATAGCCGAGGAATAATTTAGCAAAAGAATTTGCGCAAATTAACTCAAACAATTAGCTCAAATTAAATCGCAAAAAATAAAAGATTAGGAGAACAATTTTATGGCATTTGCTAATAACGAAAAATGCGTAAACTGCCCCTTTGAAACTGAGGAGTGTCATCTGGAGTGCATTCAGCTCCGCTCCGAGGAAAAGGCAGAAAAACGCCCGATTCTCGACATTGTAAAAGATACGGCGGAGGCATTTTCAAAATACGAGATCACAAGCGGAGAGCTTGCCAGAACCCGAGAACTTATCGAAAAACTGGAAAACAAGGAAATTACCGTTTCGGTTATCGGCCAGTTCAAACGGGGCAAGAGCACCTTGGTAAACGCGATCCTCGAGGACAAGATTCTGCCAGTGGGCATCGTTCCGGTAACCGCCGTGGTGACTACCATCGAATACGGGCAGAAGGCGGCAACGGTGCATTTTGACAACGGTATCATCAAGGAAATCGGTTTCGATGAAATGTCATCGTACATAAACGAGCAGGAAAACTGCGACAATCATCTGGGAGTGTCAAAAGTGGCCCTTTACTGTCCGTCACCTTTTCTAAAAAATGGGTTGACATTCGTGGACACCCCGGGAGTCGGATCCGTTCATCAGAAAAATTCGGACGCGGCCTATTCCTATGTAAAGGAAAGCGA
>CAVJCN010000103.1:0-6457 GCA_963647945.1 Absicoccus sp.
TGAAAGAGAAGCTCTCCCAGTTTTCCGCCACCCTTGTGGTGAAAGAAAAGGTGAGAACCGGGGAGGAAGTTGACAACGGCGTCCTGAATCTCATCGTTTTCAATGAGTTTGGCGACAACCCGGTGATCGGGGACGCTT
Source organism: Absicoccus sp. (assembly GCA_963647945.1). GTDB lineage: Bacteria > Bacillota > Clostridia > Peptostreptococcales > Anaerovoracaceae > CAG-238. The sequence continues at coordinate 139 of CAVJCN010000103.1, forward strand.
TCTTCGTCTTTGGCGAATACGAGAGAAACTCAGTAAGAACCCTGGCCCAGAGAAAGGCGGACAGCCTCGAAGAAGAGGACATTCGCGAGGACAGATACAGAGCCATCCAGGCGGAGCCCGCCGACGAAAAGACGGGAACCTGGAGAGGAAAGCCCATTCCACATTGGGACGAGATAAAAGACGTGATCAACCGCCTTTGCCTTTTCGTGCCGCAGCTGGAGTTCTTCGGGGCTGAAATCGTTATAAATGCAGAGGGCTTCAAGATTACGGCACTGTCAAACCAGCCGGACTACCCGACCTGCAAGCCTTTCAGCAAGGAAACCAGCGCCTACCTTTCAAGAAAGGTTGCCCAGAAGAAAGAGGCATATAAAAAGAAAGACGCAAGGACAAACCGGGGGGCGAAGAAGTTTAAATCACGGGTAAGAGCCAGATTCGCAAAGATGTTTTACCCAAAGGGACTTGTGCCTTACCTCAGCACCCGCTGGATAAGCGATGTGTGGAAAGACTTCACCACCAACAAAGACACGAGCTTCGGACAGAAGATGTGGGCCTACAGACACGGCTTCCTTTCCTACAGACTTTTGCAGTACGGAATTACCAAGGAAAATCACGAGGAGTTCATCTCTGACTTTGAATACAAGTGGCTTCGGCACATCAATCCGAAATACAGAAAATGGATGGAGGACAAGATTACCGTCAAATATGTTTGCTCGGATTATAACGACTGCTTTCCGGAATATTATTACCACATAATTTGCAAGAACGGCAACAACAAGGTGATTTCCATGATGGACTTGCCGGAGGGCTATACCAACACCTTTGAGGACATCTTTAAGCTGGTGGCGGAAAAGGGCGTTTTGGCGCTGAAACCCGACGAAGGCTCCCACGGGGACGGCTTCTACAAGTTTACCTGTGAAGACGGAAAGTACCAGCTGAACTATAAGGATGTGACGAAACAGCAGGTGCTTGACATATTAGAAGATATCGAAAACCAGTACCTTGTCACCGAATATATAAATATGTGCGACGAGCTTAAGGCGGTCTATGACGGGGCGGTGAACACCGTAAGAATGATAGTGTTTAAAAAGGACGGACGGGAGCCGGAGGTTTGCAACGCCTATGTGCGTTTCGGCTCAAAGGCGACGGGAGCCGTGGATAATGTGGGAGCGGGAGGCATGACCGCAACCATCGATGTGGCCACGGGACATTTCCACGATGCAAAGATCGTTCGCAACAATTCCATCGAAGACTGCCCGGTTCACCCGGATACAGGGGTTCCCATTGACGGATATCTGCCTCATTGGGAAGAAGTCAAGAAACAGGTTCTCGATGTGACCCGTTCCATTAAGCAGCTTGAGTTTTTCGGCGTTGACCTTGCGGTAACTAACGATGGAATAAAATTCCCGGAAATCAACAGGTTCCCGGATTATCCGGCGGTAGAAAAATACGCAAAGCCTACGAGAGAATATTTGCTGGGAAGACTGGCGGCAAAGAAGCGCCTTTACGGCTACGACAAGAAGAAAAACCGCACCCTTGTGCATCTTCCTGAGAGGAGATAGTTTTGAGTACACTGAAAGAAATTTTACAAGACCATATTGCCTACCGCAGGCAGCTTACCAAGCTGGCGAAGGCCGACCTTAAGAAAAGCTACAGCGGCGCGGTGCTGGGCTGGGCATGGGCGCTGATCAAGCCCGCGATACTGATATTTGTCTTTTGGTTTGCTTTTACCATGGGGCTCCGAAAGGGCGGAAATGTTGACGGATACCCCTTTTTCCTGTGGCTGATTGCGGGGATGATACCCTGGTTTTATATGAGGGATATGATTACCGGCGGCGCAAATTCCATCCGGCGCTATAAGTATCTTGTGACAAAAATCAAATTCCCGATTTCCACAATTCCCACTTTCATAAGCATGGCGAATATGGCGGTGCATATGGGACTGATGCTGATCTTGTTCGGAATATACATTGCCTTTGGCTATATGCCAACGGTGTACTGGCTTCAGCTTCCGCTGTATATGCTGATGATGTTCATGTTTTTTACGGTGTGGGGGCTTTTTGCGGGGCTGTTTTCCTCCATCAGCAAAGATTTCCTGAATCTGGTAAAATCCCTGGTTCAGGCGCTTTTCTGGCTTTCGGGAATCCTTTATGACGCAAACTCCATAGATGTGGTTTGGATTCGGGACATTCTCCTGTTCAATCCGGTGACCCTCATCGTAAACGGATACAGAAATTCCCTCATCAAGCAGGTGTGGTTCTTTGAGGACTTTTCGGAGCTTCGCAATTTCGCCATCGTGTTTATCATCATGCTCGCCCTTGCGGTGTGGTCGTACAAGAAGCTGAAAAAGGACATTCCGGATGTTCTGTAATTTGTGCCGAAGATAACGGAGGCTTAACATGGAAAAAACGGTAATAGAGTTTAAAAATGTAACAAAAATTTACAAACTCTTTAAAAGCGACAAGCAGCGGTTCAAGGCTGTTTTCAATAAAAAAACGAAATATAAAAAGAAGATCGCAGTAAATGACCTATCCTTTAAGATACAAAAAGGCGAGTCCGTGGCCCTTTTCGGCAAGAACGGTGCAGGAAAATCCACGATCCTCAAAATGATTACGGGAGTAACCTATCCCACCACCGGCGAGATTACGGTGGACGGCAGGGTGGGGGCACTTCTGGAGCTTACGGCAGGCTTCGACCCGGAATTTACCGGGCGGGAGAACATTTTCTTTCGTGGACAGCTTTTCGGGCTCACAGACGAGGAAATACGGGAGCTGGAGCCTTCAATCGTTGATTTTGCAGACCTCGGCGACTATATCGACCAGCCTACCAGGACATATTCAAGCGGAATGAAAGCAAGGCTTGGGTTTGCCATAAATTCCAGCATTCGTCCGGAAATTCTCATTGTGGACGAGGCGCTAAGCGTAGGGGACAACGAGTTTAAGAAAAAGTGTGTGGACAGAATTAACAAAATAGTAAATGAAGAGGATGTGACCTTCCTGTTTGTAACCCATTCCACCGGAGTAGCGAAGCAATTCTGCAAGCGGGGGCTTGTACTCAGACAGGGGAAACTTCTCTTTGACGACAATATTGACGATGCAATCGAGTTTTACAAAAATACGCTGGAGGAAGATGAAAAGAAGAAGAAAGGCAAAGGGATTTTTGAACAATGAGCATTAAAGAAAAAATTAAAGGAATGAAGACATGGAAAAAAGTGACAATCCTTGTGGTTTTGGTGTTGCTTTTGGCTGCGCTCATCGTCGGAGTTGTGGTGTACAGCTACATGAACAGCCTGGTTGACCAAATGCACGAGCCCACCGCCGAGGATTACGATTTGTCACTGGTGGATGTGGACGGCTACATCAATATCCTGCTTTTGGGGGTTGACAGCAGAGATATGGCCAACATCAAGGGCACCCGAAGCGACATGATAATGATTGCCAGCATAAACAAGGACACCTACGATGTGAAGCTGACTTCGGTGTACAGGGACACATACCTGAAATTGGGGGACACTTCGACATATGACAAGATAACCCATGCCTGCGTTTACGGCGGCCCTGAAATGACCATGAAATCACTGAACCAGGCGATGGATATAAACCTGAGCAACTATATCGTGGTGAATTTTAAAACCGTTGCGGATGTTGTGGATGCCGTGGGAGGGATCACGGTAGATGTGCAGGACTACGAGATCTATCAGCTTAACAAATACACGAAACAGACGGCAAACAACATAGGCAAGAAGAAATATAATCTTGTAGAATCCGCCGGAGAGCAGACCCTGGAAGGGGTTCAGGCAGTTTCCTACGGGAGAATCCGTAAGGGCGTGGGGGACGACTTTAAACGAACGGAAAGAATGCGTATCGTGGTATCGAAGGTTCTCGAAAAGGTAAAAACCATGTCTTTCAGCGAAGTAAAGGAAATCATCGACATGGCGGTTCCCCAGGTTCAAACGAATTTGACCATGAACGATATTCTGGCGCTGGGGATCAGGCTGCCGAAATACTCGATTTCTTCGGGGGCGGGCTGGCCTTACCAGTGGACTACAGGCACGATAAATAAAGTTTCCTATGTTTTCCCGAACGGAATGGCAACAAATACCATCGAGTTCCACAAGGAAGTTTTCGGGCAGGAGGGCTACACCCCGTCCGCTACGGTTACGGCAATCAGTAACGAAATTGCCGCAAGGATCGCAAGCGCAAGGGCAAACAACGAGATAAAAGGGGAAAAGAAAGGCGAGAGCAAGAAGGATACCACCACCCAGACCACCGATACCGAGCAAAATGAAAATACTGATAATACGGGAAGCGGCGAGGACACGGGTGATACGGGAGGCAGCACAGAGGAGCCTGTTACTCCGACAGACCCTACGACTCCAACTGATCCCTCTGCTCCGGTAGACCCATCTACCCCGACAGACCCTACGACTCCGACAACTCCGACAGATCCGACAACGCCTACGGAGCCGCAGACTCCGAGCGAAACGGTAACGCCAAGTGGCAATGGAAGCACAACAAGCACGGAAAATACGCAACAAGGCACATGAAACGGGGCCGGACCCGGCAGAACAATTCCGGACGAGTTTTAACATTTGGAGCGTAAAATACAGGAAAAGAAAAACAAAATACGCTTTGCATATAAATTTTGAAAATACGAGGTAAGAAAAATGGCTAAAGAAAAATTAAACTGGGAAGACAAGCAGGTTAGAGATACTTACAGACATACGGCGTCCCATATCATGGCGCAGGCAATTCAGCACCTGTGGCCGGATACGAAGTTCGCCATCGGGCCTGCAATCGAAAACGGATTCTATTACGACATGGAATGTGAGCATAAATTCGGCGAAGAGGATTTCCTGAAGATCCAAAAGGAAATGAAGAAGATCGTTCAGCAGAATCTGCCTCTTGAAAGAAGCGAGGTTTCAAGAGAGGATGCACTGAAATTTTTCAAGGAAAGAAATCAGGACTATAAGGTTGAGCTGATTCAGGACTTGCCTGAGGACGCGGTTATTACCATGTATACCCAGGGCGACTTTACAGACCTTTGTGCAGGGCCACATATGCAGTCCACGGGTCAGATCAAGGCGTTTAAGCTCATGAGCGTTGCGGGGGCATACTGGAGAGGGGACTCTGACAGACCGATGCTTCAGAGGATCTATGCCACGGCTTTCCCATCCCAGGAGGAGCTGGACGAATACATTAACATGATCGAAGAAGCCAAGAAAAGAGATCACCGCAAACTGGGCCGGGAACTGGGACTCTTTGCATTTCGCGATGAAGCGCCGGGATTTCCGTTTTATCTTCCGAAGGGCATGATCCTCAGAAATGCCCTCATCGACTACTGGAGAGATGTGCATAAAAAATGGGATTATGTTGAAATTTCAACGCCGCAAATCATGAAGAGAACCCTTTGGGAAACATCAGGACATTGGGATCACTATAAAGAAAATATGTACACCACGGTTATCGACGGGGAAGATTTTGCCATCAAACCGATGAACTGTCCGGGAAGTATTCTCGTTTACGATTTGGAACCACATTCCTATCGTGATCTTCCTCTCAGATTCGGCGAACTGGGCATCGTTCACCGCCACGAGCTTTCGGGAGCTCTTCACGGAATGTTCAGAGTAAGATGCTTTACTCAGGACGATGCCCATATTTTACTGGCAAAGGATCAGATTCAGAACGAAGTTACCCGCATTGCCCAGCTTTTTGACGAAGTATATTCACTCTTCGGATTGTCATACAAGATCGTGCTTTCCACCATGCCGGAGGATCACATCGGAACCCGTGAGGATTGGGAAAAGGCGGAAAATGCCCTTGCGGATGCCATTACTTCCATCGGAAAGGAATATGAGCTGAATCCGGGAGACGGAGCTTTCTACGGCCCGAAACTGGACTTCCACATCAAGGATTCCCTGGGCAGAACATGGCAGTGCGGCACTATTCAGCTGGACTACCAGCTTCCGGGAAGATTCAATCTGGAATACACCGGCTCCGATGGACAGAAACACACGCCGGTAATGATTCACAGGGTTGTATTCGGCTCCATCGAAAGATTTATCGGGGTCATCACAGAGCATTTTGCAGGCAAGTTCCCGCTGTGGCTTGCCCCTGTTCAGGTAAGACTTTTGACCGTAACGGAAAAATTCGTGCCTTACGCAAAGGAAGTTGCGGAGAAACTGGAAGCCTGCGGTATTCGCGTTGAGCTTGACGACAGAAACGAGAAAATCGGCTACAAGCTCAGAGAGGCAAGAAATCAGAGAGTTAACTACATCTGCGTAATCGGAGAAAGAGAATCTGAGGCGGGAACTCTCACCGTT
>CAVJCN010000104.1:0-6435 GCA_963647945.1 Absicoccus sp.
CAGAAACATAAAGACCGGTGCCCTGGAGCAAAATCTGGCTCTCGAATTATTGGTGGGAAAAATTTAGAGAAAGGAGTTAGGCAAAAATGGAACAAAAAAAACAGATGCGGGCGGATTTGATGCTTATATTGGTAACGCTGTGTTGGGGCGTTTCCTATTATCTAATGGATATCTGCCTTGCAGACATGGATCCCTTTACGCTGAACTCCTTTCGGTTTCTGGGAGCATTTGCCATTGCAGCGATTTTCTCTTGGAAAAGGATAAAAAAAGTAAACAAAGAAACTCTGAAATACAGCGTAATCGTAGGGATTGCATTGGTTTTCGTATACATAGGCTCAACCTTCGGGGTGAAATATACATCACTTTCAAATTCAGGCTTTCTGTGCGCCCTGACGGTAATATTTACTCCCATTATGGCGTGGATTTTTTTGAGGGAAAAACCCAGCCGCAAGCTCTCGCTGGTGGTTCTCATGTGCCTTGTGGGAATCGCCCTCCTTACGCTTACAGATGATTTTTCCATAAACAGAGAAAACTTAAAGGGCGATTTGCTCTGTATGATGTGCGGGCTCGCCTATGCCATAGACTTGCTGGTAACCGAAAAGGCGGTTGCAAGGGAAAGGGTGGACGCTTATCTGCTGGGGGTTTTCCAGCTGGGGGTTACGGGAACCCTTAACCTTTTGATGGCATTTATCGTTGAAACTCCACACCTTCCGACTACCGGAGCCGTATGGGGTTCAGCAATTTTTCTTGCGGTATTTTGCACCGGTGTTGCATTTATTGTGCAGCCCATCGCTCAGCAATATACAACGGCATCCCATACGGGAGTCATATTTGCCCTTGAACCCGTATTTGCCGGAATCGTTGCAGCAGTCTTTGCCCACGAGATACTTTCATTTAAATCCTATATCGGAGCATTGCTGATGGTAGCGAGCATTTTCATCATGGAAATAGATTTTGATGCAATAAAAAAGAAAAAAGGGAGAAATGATGAACAGACTTTATATTAAATCCAGAGATACCGTTCAAAAAACGGTGGAGGGTCTTTACAAAGACCTGGAAAGACGAATTATTGCAAGTCCTCCGGGACAGTGTCCTGTGGATCTGACGGCATCGTTTTTGCGGTTGTGCCATTCCCAGAGCTGCGGAAAATGCGTGCCATGCAGGGTGGGACTGGGACAACTCCAGCAGATTATCGACAACATTGTGGCTATTGACAGCGAGCCGGAAATGAGTCAGCTGAATCTTTTGGAAAGAACGGCAGAAGCAATCAGCGTTTCCGCGGACTGCGCCATCGGAACGGAAGCGGCGAACATGGTGCTTCGCGGGCTTAAAGGCTACAGAGAAGACTTTGAATCTCATATCAAAAATCACACCTGCTCCGAGAGGATCCGTAAGCAGGCCCAGCCCGTTCCTTGCGTGGCCATGTGCCCTGCGGGAGTGGATGTACCGGGCTATATCGCCCTGCTTAAAAACGAAAGATATGCGGACGCGGTTCGGCTGATACGAAAGGACAACCCGTTCCCGACGGTTTGCGCCCTCATATGCGAGCATCCTTGCGAACAAAGATGCCGGAGAACTCTCATCGATGCTCCGGTAAACATCAGAGGATTGAAGCGTTATGCGGTGGACAACTGCGGCGATGTTCCGGTGCCTGAAAAGATGGACGATACGAACAAAAAAATTGCGGTTATCGGCGGCGGCCCGTCGGGGCTTTCCGCAGCCTATTTCCTTGCGATCATGGGTCATAAGGTAACTGTTTACGAAAAGAGAGCCCAGCTTGGAGGAATGCTCCGCTACGGAATCCCTAACTACAGACTGCCGAGAGAAAGACTGCAGTGGGATATCGATGCGATTCTCTCGACGGGAATAGAGGTAAAGACGGACTACGATGTTTCAAGTCCGGAGGCGATGTCGGAAATCCGTGACAATTTTGATGCGGCATATATTTCAATCGGCTCCCACAACGCGAAGAGCATAGGAATCCCCGGCGAGTACGCAAAGGGCGTGGTTGCGGCGGTGGAAATGCTCCGAGGAATCGGCGATGATGCCATGCCCGACTTCCGCGACAAGGTGGTTGTGGTTATCGGCGGCGGAAATGTTGCAATGGATGTTGCAAGAACCGCAAAACGACTGGGCGCAACGGATGTAAGCATCGTTTACAGAAGAAGACGGGACGATATGACCGCGCTGCCGGATGAAATTGGCGGAGCCATTGCCGAGGGCTGTAACCTCTTGCAACTCAAAGCTCCGGCAAGAATCGAAACCAACAAACGGGGGGAAGTGGAAGCCCTCTGGGTAAAACCGCAGATCGCAGGAACGGCTGACAATTCGGGAAGACCAAAGCCTATGGATTCTTCCGAGCCTGAACAAAAAATACCTTGCGATATTATAATTTCGGCAATCGGACAGGCTACTGACATAGGCTTTTTCGAGGACTACGGAATCCCGGTGTTCCGGGGAAATATTCAGGCAAAGAAAACAAGCGTTATCGCTAATGTTCAAGGAACTTACGCAGGAGGCGACTGCGTAACAGGCCCGTCCACGGTGATCAATGCTGTAGCCGCAGGAAAGGTGGCGGCGGCAAATATCGATACATATCTTGGCTACAACCACGAAATCGAAGCCAGCGTAGACATTCCGCTGCCTACGCCGAGCGATAACATACCTTGCGGCAGAACCGAGCTGAAGGAGCGTTTCGCAAATCAGAGAGGAAACGATTTTGACGAAGTGGAGCAGGGCATGAGCTTTGAAGAAGCCATGCAGGAGGCTTCAAGATGCTTAAGATGCGACTATCACGGCTTTGGTGCCTTTAGAGGGGGGAGAGATACGAAATGGTAAAACTTATTATAAACGGTCAGAACATCGCTGTTGAAGAGGGAACCACCATCATGGAAGCCGCAGAAAATGTGGGCATCCATATTCCCCATCTTTGCTACCTCAAGGACTTGAACGAAATCGGCGCTTGCAGGGTTTGTCTGGTGGAAATCAAGGGCATGGAAAAGCTGGTTACCGCCTGCAACACGGTTTGCGAAGAGGGTATGGAAATCATGACCAACAGCCCTCGGGTAAGAAGAACGCGAAAAATCAATGTGGAGCTGATTCTTTCCGACCACCGAACAGAATGTGCAAGCTGTGTAAGAAGCGGAAACTGTACATTGCAGACCATCGCAAACGACATGGGAATCATCATGAATGACTACGAAAATACCGCGGAAGTTGACAGATGGAACAAAGAGCTTCCGATAATCAGGGACGCTTCAAAATGCGTAAAATGTATGCGCTGTATTCAGGTCTGCGAGAAGATACAGGGACTCGGAGTTTGGAATTTGACGGGTTCCGGATACAGAACCACCATCGGCGTAAGGGATAACGAGGACATAAACGACGCAGGCTGCTCCCTTTGCGGACAATGCATCACTCATTGCCCGGTAGGTGCTCTGCGGGAAAGGGACGACAGAATCGAGCTTAACGACGCTCTTGCGGATCCCGAAATCATTACCATGGTGCAGATCGCGCCGGCAGTACGAACGGCATGGGGTGAGCAGATCGGACTTAAGGACAAGGATGCCACTCTCGGAAAACTGGTTTGCGCCCTGAAAAAAATCGGAATAGACTATGTGTTTGACACCAGCTACTGCGCTGACCTTACGATAATGGAGGAGGGCAGCGAATTTCTTGAAAGGCTTTCCAACAGAAACCGTTACAGATGGCCGATGTTTACATCCTGCTGTCCGGGCTGGGTAAGGTTTGCAAAGACACAATATCCTGACATTGTGGAGGACTTGTCCACCGCGAAATCCCCACAGCAGATGTTCGGAGCAATGGCAAAGACCTTTATCGCATATAAGCTGGGAATCAACCCGGATAAAATTTTCTCCGTATCCATCATGCCTTGCCTGGCGAAAAAATACGAGATGACGGTGCCGGAGATAAACGACAGTGACCATGGCAAAGATGTTGACCTTGTGCTGACAACAAGGGAACTTGACCGTTTCATCCGCAGTGACAGTATCAAACCGCAGGATCTTATCGATATGCCTTTTGACGACATTTTCGGAGAGGCTTCCGGCGCCGGAGCGATTTTCGGCACCACCGGCGGAGTAATGGAAGCGGCACTCAGAAGCGCCTATTACCTTGCAACCGGCGAAAATCCGTCCCCTGACGCTTTTAGAGAGGTCAGAGGCTCAAGGGGCTGGAAAGAAGCGAAGTTCGACCTTGCAGGAACCCAGCTTAAGGTTGCGGTGGTAAACGGACTTGGAAATGCCGGAGAGCTGATCGAAGCCGTAAGATCCGGCAGGGCGGAATACGATTTCGTTGAGATTATGGCTTGCCCCGGAGGCTGTGTAGGAGGCGGCGGACAGCCCTTCAAAGACGGTCAGGAATTTGCACAGGAGAGGGCAATGCAGCTTTACGGATTCGACAGAACCAGCAAGCTGAGATTTTCCCACGAAAACCCGGCTGTTCAGCTGACCTACGAAGAATTTCTCGGAAAGCCGCTGTCGGAACGCGCCCACAAGCTCCTGCACACGGAGATTGAAAACTGGGATATTTCCATAAATAACAGATAGGCAAAGAGCAGAAATAGAAAATAGAAAAACGGAGTCGTAACCCTGTGATAAATTTCGCAGAGGAAAATGCTCCGTTTTTTTGTGCTTTGTTTAGATAAACAGGCAGCTTTTTAAGTCCGGCACTACGAATTTGCAATAAGCTCCCGGGCGCTTGCCAGGGTGGTTTCCGTAACGGTGCTGCCTCCCAGAAGCCTTGCAATTTCTTCGACTCTGCCATCGCCGGACAGCTTTTGGATATTTGTATAGGTCTTTTCCGCGTCGGTTTCCTTGTAGATCCGGTAGTTGCTGTCGCCGCAGGCGGCAATCTGCGGCAGGTGAGTGATGCATATTATCTGATGATGCTTTGCGATTTCTTTAAGTTTTTTGCCCACTATGCTGGCAGTGATTCCGCTGATACCGGAGTCGATTTCGTCAAATATCAGTGTCGGAATATTATCGCAGGAGCTGATTACATTCTTAAAGGCAAGCATGATTCTTGACATTTCACCTCCGGAAGCAATTTTGGCAAGGGGCTTTGGCGGTTCCCCGGGGTTTGCGGCAATGAGAATTTCCACATTGTCCATGCCGCTTTCGGTAGGGGCGGAAAGAGGGGTCACCTTGATTTCAAGTTTTGCGTCCTTAAAATTCAGCTCGGAAAGCTCCTTTGTGATTCGCTGCTGAAGCTCAGACGCCGAGGCTTCTCTTATTGCGGTAAGTTCCTTGCAGGCTGCAAGAAGCGCTCTTTTCGCTTCGGTAAGCTCCCTTTCGAGGCGGAGCTTTTCATCGTCAAAGTTTTCGATGATATCAAGCTGCGCCAAAATTTTTTGTTCATATTCCAGAATTTCCTCGATGGAAGAACCGTATTTTTTCTTGAGCATTTCTATAGTATTAAGGCGCGACATGGCGGAATCCATTTCTTCGGGGGAAAAATTCAGGCTTTCTCTGATATTTCTAAGCTCCCCGGACAAATCCTGAAGCCGGTAGTATATGTCGCCAAATTCTTCGGAAACTGCGGCAAGCTCCTTTGAATAGGAAGAAACTTCTTCGAGGGAGCCAAGGCACAGGCTCAGCTGGTCGGTAGCCGATGGCGAGCCGTCAAAAAGCAGGGTATAGGTCTTTTCTACGCTTTCAAAAATTTTCTCGCTGTTTTGTAAAAGGCAGACCCGTTCTTCAAGTTCGGCATCCTCCCCGGGTTTAAGGGCGGCATTTTTTATTTCTTCGGCTTCAAACCTGTAAAAATCCTGCTTGCGGGCATTTTCTCTTTCCTGGGAAAGCAGTGCTATAAGTTTTTGTTTGAGTTCATTGTATTTATGAAAACCGGCACCTACCGCAGCCTTTATGTCTGCGGAGGCATCGCCTCGATACATATCTAAAAGTGTAATGTGATATTCCGGATTAAGCAAAGACTGGTTATCGTATTGCCCGTGGATGTCGGCAAGCCGCCTTGTGGCGGTGTTAAGCTGGGCTAATGTGACGATTTCGCCGTTGAGTTTACAGATATTTTTGCCGGAGGCAGAAACTTCCCTTGTTATTACAATTTCTTCATCCTCAAGGGTGCCGAGGAGCTGAACAACCGCCTTGTCTGTTCCTGTTCGCACCGAGGATGTGTCCGCCCGGCTTCCCAGAGCAAGGCTGATTGCCTCCACCGCAATGGATTTGCCGCTTCCTGTTTCTCCGGTTATAATATTAAGGCCTTCTTCAAAATCTACTTCTGTATTTTCGATTATTGCAAAATTTTTGATACTGATGTGATCAATCATTTTTTGCGCTCCTACTAAGCATTTCTTTGAACCCGTCTACGATGGCGGGAACATTTTTTTCATCGTCGGCAATGAGGAAGAGCGTGTTGTCACCGGCAAGGGAGCCGATAATGTGCTCAAAATTGGAG
>CAVJCN010000105.1:0-6428 GCA_963647945.1 Absicoccus sp.
GTTCTTCCTCACGGTCATAGGCAATAATTTCGCCGTGAATGTTCTGAATAGCTTCAGCCAGCAGGCTGTCCAGCGATTGCTCTGGATACGGTTCGCAGGTAGGCGCTGGGCCGAATGGCCCGGACACCATCTTCATTTCACCCAGCACCATATCTGGATGGTCGATGAAGTAGCTGTTCATCTGGATACCGTCCTCGGTGGTGGCAAGGTGTACCCACTCTGGTTCGATGTCCACCATGCGCTCGCGCTTTTGGAGGAACAGAATGTCTGAAACGACCTCGGTTCCTGCCGCAGCCTTGAACGCATTGTTGGGAAGTCGAATCGCACCCAGCAGTTCCGCCCGTTGTGCGATGTATTTACGGGCACTGGCAGTGCGTTTGTCCATCGTGTAGCTGGAGGTCACGAAAGCGACGACACCGCCCGGTCTGACCTCATCGAGAGCCTTTGCGATGAAATACTCGTGGATGGGGAAATTCAGTCGGTCGTATCGCTTATCCGGTACATGAAACTGGCCGAAAGGGACATTGCCGATGGCAACATCGAAGAAATTGTCTGGGAAAGCAGTTCTCTCAAAGCCCTGCACCGCAATACTGCTTTTCTGATAAAGCTGACGGGCAATGCGGCCGGAGAGGTCGTCCAGTTCCACGCCGTATAGTTTGCTTTCCGACATTCCATCGGGCAGCATACCGAGAAAATTACCAATGCCGCAGGACGGCTCCAGAATATTGCCCTGCATGAAGCCCATTTGTCCCAGTGCGGCGTAGATGTTGCGGATAACCACAGGCGGCGTGTAGAACGCTGTGAGTGTGGATTCACGGGCGGCGGTGTATTCCTCATCGGTCAGCAAATCTTTCAGCTCGCTGTATCGTGGATTCTTTTCGTCGAAAAAGTCTGCAAGGCCACCCCAGCCGACATACTGTGCCAGCACTGCTTGTTCTTCTGGGATGGCGATACGGTTTTCAGCTTCTATGGCTTTCAAGGTGCGGATCGCGTCCAAATTGTGCTGAAAACGCTCCAGCGGCGTGCCCTCGCCAATGTGGTCGTCGATGATACGGTAGTTGCTGCCGTTCGTGTCCAGAGGATACGCCAGTGTGTTCTGCTTTTTCTTTCTCGGCGGCGTAAGTACCACGGTAGGTTCGGCTGCCTGCGGTTGCTCCGGCTCGGTAGTCGGCGCGATTTCCTGAAGTACGGGTTTTGGCTCAATGGGAGTTGCGACTTGCTCCTGTTGAAGTGTATCGTGTCGGTGATTAAACAGGCTGAAAGTGCCTTCTATGTAGGAAAAAAGCTGCTCGCGGGCTTGACGGACAGATTCGTAACTGCGGTCATCTGCTGTCAAGCCGTCCAAACGAGAAGTCAATGCGTCCACAATCCACTTTGCATTAGACCTATTTTGCAGCTGTTCTTTAATCAGTGGGATTGCATCATAGAAATCCATACCCTTGGGATAGAGACGCGGAATATCGTCCGAAGCGTTGTAGAAACCGTGAAAGACAATTTGTGCCAACCGCTCCAACTCGTACTCCGGGATTTTAGCGATAGCGTCCTCGCCCGGATACCGTTTCTGCGCAATCAGGCGCTCGTACTCTTTGACAACATTAGGGATTGACAGATGAACGGTATCATATTTTCTGGAATTGTAGTCGCGCTCATATTCCAGGCCCTTGTATGTTTTCGTACTCTGGTATCCGGCGCGGCCACTGCCGCTGTACTCTCCAAAGCAGGACTTGATGAATTTCTGATGCTCCTCCGGCGTATGGGGATAGCAGAAGTGGGAGTAGACCGTCAGGCGGCTTTCCGTATCTTCACTCAAAAAGTGCTGGTCGATCTCATCCTGCGTGATGAACATTTTACATTGCCGCAGGAAGCTGGGCTGAGCATCAAAGTGTCGCTCCTTGTATGGCAAGTCGTTGAGGATGATACCGATGCGATGGGTGTTATACGCTGAAAGACGGTAACGCAGAATGGATGGATCATCATGATAAGCGTAGAGAAAAGCGTGGTATTCCTGCGCCAGCATTTGTAGGCCACCATCCGTCTTTGCGAACGCGACCATATCCTCATCCAGTTCCGGGTAGCCCTTGTGCTGGTCATGGATGGCCAAAGTCTGCGGGAGCACCCCCATGTCCCGGCCTTCCTTAGTCAGGTCGCGTGCTGTCATCAGAAGGGCATCCATCGCTTCGTGCAGCACCTTGTCAGGGGCCTGCGCCAGTTCGGCGGCGGAGAGATATATCCCGGCCCGCAACAGCCCCAAAATGCGGCCCGCCGCCAGTCCCCATGAGACCACGGTTTTGCTGTATCCGGTGCGGACACTGTCCCCTTGGGCGAGGTGGATGCCATCTTCCATAAACCACACAGCGTATTTGCGGCCCTCGTACTCAATACCGCGCCCATTTTCCGTGCCAAACTCCCGCCGCAGAAACGCTATATTTTCCGGTTCAGGATGCTCCCGCATATAGAACACCGCGATGCGTTCGGCACTGCCGGGTTCGTTTCCGGCTGTGTAAAGCGCATGGTCGATGACCTCCTGCGGAACCGTTCGGGCTGGGGCCAAAATCCCGGAGGGAGCATCTGCTGGAGCTTCGTATATGGGCGCATCGTTGCCCATGTCGAACAGGGCAAGCTGCTCTGCCATGACAGGTGCATTTTGCAGACCCAGCTTGATCTTATACTCGCCGCGTTCAATCAGCCCCTCGGTCATTTCGGTAATGACCGACCACGAAAAAACGGACTCCGAAGTACGGGAGAGGTAGCTGCCCTCCCACATCAGAAGTCCGTCTTTCTCGGCGTGGTAACCTGTCCGAACACCATCGGTCACGACTTCCACCCATATATCGTTGTAACTGTTTTTCAAGAACTCTGTGCGTTCTGCAAGGTTCTTGTGGTTCTGAAAATACTCAAAAATTTCCTGCCGCTTATGACTGCGCCCGCCATCGTCCAGCAGATTTGCTTCGATGAGGTGCATATCCAGGAAAGCAGGGAGTTCTGTACCATCAGGGTATGTGGCATCATGTTCCAGTGCAAAGGCTGCCGCCTGCTCTTGCGCTTTTTCATCCGGGTAATCACCATAGATGCGGAGGCATTGGCTCGTTTCGGCACTATATACGGCAGCACCGTCATAGGCAAAACCATCTTCCTCCATTGTACCGGCAACATAGCCCTGCGCCGCAGCTTCCGCTTCTTCCAGTGTTTGATAATCCAGCTTATCATCGAAGCCATTTTCAAAATGGTGATAGGCCGCAACCTGATAGGGTGCAGCCATCTGTACGGCGTAGTGGTCAATGGCTGCTTCGGTTAGCCATTCCGGTTTTTCCGGGAGAGCGTCATATAACTCCCTCATTTTCTCGATTTGGGCGTGGACATTACCTTCCCATAGATGCTTTTCGCTCCGGCCACCGGCACCGAGGAAATACTCGCAATCGGCGCGCAGACGATCCAGCAACACATAATCCCCACTGTGGTCAACAAAGGCAGGAAGTTCATTACTTCCTGCCTCTGTGGGTTCTGCGGTTGTCAGGCGTAAATCAGGTCGTTCAGCACCAGTTCCTCCGCGCTGTGTTTGAGGTTGTTCATCAGCCCCGTCCAGCGCAGCGGGTCGGTCGCTTTCAACTCCTCCGTCACGCCCTCGGCTTTCGCCATCTGCGCCACGGTCTGTGCTACCATCTTCTGCGCGGTCTGCTCGATCTCCGCCAGATGTTCCGTCAGTCGGCAGCTCGTTTTCAGATTGGTGTACAGCACGCGGCGGTGCTGCTTGAGGTACTGCCGCCGCAGTTCCGCGTACTTGCCCAGATGGACTTCCGGCTCCTGCGGAAGCAGCAGGTTCGGGATCTGAAAGCCGTTCTGCTCGTGATAGGTGATTTCCATGTTCATCGCTCCTTTCAGCATCAAGATTTCGTTCGGTATTGGAATCATACCGGCTTTTGCTGTCCTTTGCAAATAACTGCTCTCGCTGTGCCTGCATGACGGTTCGGCTGATCTCGCGCAGTCCCATTTCTGCGATGTCACTGGTAGCGATGCCAAGGGCGTTGATGGTGGTGGGTGTGTTGAATTCATAGATATGGCCGAACTCATCGGGAGAAAAGTAATCATCTGCCCGCAGGCCCAGCCGGGTCAGCAGCATATAGGAAACGCTGACTTCCAACGCGTCCCGGTAGAACACCTCCAGATTGAGGTCGTCCAGTTCTTCCAGCAGACTGTCCTCACGGCAGTCTATCAAGTCCTGCAAGTAGTCCTTGATGTTATCCGTCACGGCGTTATGGCTGGCAGAGCGCACTGCCTCTGCGAGATTTTCTTTCTCGGCAAGGTTGCCGAAGGTGGCCTCCAGTGTTTCGATGACAGCCGGTTCAAAGGCAGTTTGCATTGTCCAGATAGGCAGTGGACGGGCAAACCGTGACTCGTGCGTGTCCGACACATCGAAATAGAGTTTCAACAAGTGCTGCCCATCATCACCGAACACGGCAATGCTTTTCGCACCGCGATTGACCCAGCGGCCAAACTGCCGGTTCCATCGTTCCATTTCCAGAACGGCGGTCGCGTCCGGGCGCTGGGCATAGATCAGGATTTGTTCATCAAACGGACATTTGTAGTTGTAGCAGGCCGCCCGGAGAAAGCCCGTCCAGTTTTTGTAGCTACTGGTGACGCTTCGCACGGTCTGGTCATACAGTTCAGTGATGAACTGAAATTTGGTTGGCAAGGGAACACCTCCTATCGCTCCGGCTCCGCTCGCTTCTTAGCATGGGAGCGTGCTTTGTCTTTCAGCTGTGCGCGGTATTTCTCAAAAGTATCACGCTGGTAGCAGTACATATAGAAATTGTATTCGCCCTTTGTCGGCGTACAGTGCAGCATATACGCATACTGCTTGCTTTCCACCAGAAACGCACAGGACGGAAGCACAGCGTTTTTGATCTCGCAGCTATTTCGGTATCGCTTATAGCAGAATTGCATGGCATTGAGGTCGTGCAGCGGAGAATCCGGCTGCTCTCTCAGCCAGTTTACGGTGCGGTCAATATCTGCCTTGAACTCCGGTGTGTTCAGCATATCATTCTGGTGCGGCCACCAAGTCGTGAAGAATTGCTCGCCGCTGCCAAAGTTGCCGCGCAGATGGCCGATACAGCCAGTGACCTTGTCCTGTTCCTCGGTCTGGGAGTAGCAAAGGTTATGCAGCACAGTGTCATCGGTTACGAAAAAGTCGATGACCTGTTTTTCGCTGACAGGATATTGCTGTTGAAACTCTGCCAGTGAGAAACAGCCATCCTCGAATGCTAAATCATCATCGTTCAATTCCATGCCGCCGCTGATGGGTAGCTGGATCGGCTCCCGCGTCAGAACAGTGCCGAAAAAGTCCACCATGATACCGCGTGCCAGTTCTACCGGCTCACCGCCGTATTCGTCGCTGTACCGGACTTCGTAGCGGTACACGCCATCCGGCACGGTGGAGCGGTCAACGCGTAAGTCGGTGAACAGGGCAGGTATGCCGAAAATCGTTACCTTGTCGTAGGTCAGGCGGTTTGCGTCATGTCGGCTCATCGTTCATCACCTCGCTCTGGTATCTGCGGCGCTTTGGATTTCATTCGTTCACGGAGAAATTCGGATTCTTCGGTGATACGCCTGCCAAAGTCTGCAACTGCGCCCAATTTAGTCGCGCAGTAGTGCCCCCAGAAGAAATTATCTGGGTCATTTTTGATGTTCGCTTGCCATGTGACATAGGGCGCGGCTGGATTGTTCAGGTTCTCACCAATGACAAATCGGGCATTGCCGACTGTCATGCTTTCGATGATGGTGTAGCCTTCATTGGTCTGTTGGTTCATCAGCGGCCTCCTTCGCGCCTTGCTGCCATAAGTGCGGTGGTTAAAAGCCCTATGCCGCCGGAAAGCGGGATAATCCAAAACAAATGCCATACGGAAATCATATTTTCACTCCTGTCATACTCTTGTTTTACTTAGCCGAAAGAAGAATATTCTTTCTCGGCACAGTAGTTTTCTTCTCTCTTTCGGCTTAGTTAGGAAAAGGGATTGTAAGGGGAAAACCCATGCAAAGCCTAACGCTCCTGCTGCCGAAGCTGCCGCTTGTGCCAGTCCTCCAGCAGCTTGACGATGATTTTCTGTTTTTGTGACGGCGTATAAGTTCGGGGAAAATATTTCGCCAGCACATCGCCTTTCAGCACCAGCTTGTCCTCGATGGGTTTCTCCTCGGTCATAATGGCATCCATCACATTCTCGTCCAGCTTGCCATCTTGACTGTACTGCTTGAGCCGCTTGGCCTGACTGAGATTGGGCGTACACTCCTCGCGCTCGATAGCGTCGCAGAGCATGATCTGTTCCGGCTCGGTGAGGTAGGACACCTCCACAGCGGCGTTAAAGGCTATTGTCTTGTTGTCTACACGGTCTAACAGGTCGGGGACGAGGTAAGTCAGACGAACATACCTCTGTACC